>JAILFI010000162.1 GCA_024697655.1 Clostridiales bacterium | reverse complement strand
GGTCATCCAGGGACAGACCTGGAAGGAAGGCATGACCGCCTACGTCTCGCCGTATGAGCACAATGCGGTCCTGCGTCCGCTGGAACTGATGCGGCAGAAGTTCGGCATCAAGGTGTTGGAACTGCCGCTTGCGGAGGACCTATCGATCGATCTCGATGAGATGGAATCGCTCTTTGAGCAGACCCCGCCCGACTTTATCTGCGTCTCCGCCGTCAGCAACGTGACCGGCTACGTCCTGCCCGCGCGGGAGATCTTTCTGTGCGCCAAAAAGTACGGTGCCTTCACCCTGCTCGACGCCTCCCAGGCACTCGGGCTGGTGCGGATGCGATTCTCGCAGCTCAAGGCGGACTGCATCACCTTCGCCGGACACAAGACCGTCTACGGACCGTTCGGCATCGCCGGACTCTACATCAAGAACGGTGTGGATCTGCTCCCGCTGCTCGCCGGCGGCAACGGCATCAAATCGGAAGACCCGAACATGCCCCGCCACATGCCTGAAAAGCTTGAGTGCGCCAGCATGGACACCCCCGCGATCTGCGGTCTGCACGCCTCGCTGGAATGGCTTAGAGGTGTGGATCCGTGGCAGATTGAATCCGAACTGACGGAGTACCTGCTGCAGCGGCTCCCGGAAGTCGAAGGCGTCACGATCTACAAGGCACCGCCCGGTGCCATGCAGGCAGGTGTTGTCAGCATCAATAAAGAAGGCTTCCGCGCCAACGAAGTCGCGGCGATCCTCGACCACGAATGCGACATCGCGGTGCGCGCCGGCCACCACTGCGCCGGTCTCATCCACAGACACCTCGACAATAAAAAATACGACGGCACGATCCGGATCAGTCTGGGCGTGTTCAACACAAAAGAAGATATCGATGCCCTCATCGAAGGCCTGAAAACCATCGACCCGGAAGTGCTGAAGAGCATCGACAACAGCATCCTGCGCGGCAACTGCTAGCGCAGCCGTTATTCCAAAGACCCACCGGGAGGTACATGATGGCTTACGAAAAACTGTTCGAAGAAGGAAGAATCGGCTCCATGACGATCAAAAACCGCGGCGTTATGATGCCGATGGCAACGGACATGGCCGACAAAGACGGTCTACCCACCCCGCGGCAGATCCGCTACTACCAGGAGCGCGCCAAAGGCGGCATCGGGATGATCATCAACGAATACACCGGCGTCGACGACGTCGACAGCATCCCGTCGATCCACAACCTGCGCGCTGCCAGAGACTACCACATCTCCGCACTGGAGGAACTGACCGATGCGGTGCATCTATACGACTGTAAGATCGTTGCGCAGATCCACCACGGCGGCGCGACCAGCAACCCCGCTTTCACCGGCCGGGACAACCTCGCCCCGAGCGCGGTACCGATCGCGGACGGCCGCCCCGTTCCAAAGGAAATGACCCTCGAGGACATCAAACGCATCGAGGACAAATTCATCGCGGCCGCAGTCCGCTGCAAAAAGGCGGGCTATGACGCCGTCGAACTGCATGGGGCGCACGGCTACCTCATCGCGCAGTTCTTCAGCAAGTATTACAACCGCCGCACGGACGAATACGGCGGGAGCGTCGAAAACCGCTGCCGGTTCGTGGCAGAGATCATCGAAGGCATCCGCCGGGAGCTCGGTCCGAAGTATCCGATCCTGCTCCGCATGTGCGGGGATGAGATGACACCGGTTGAAGGCTTCCTCAGTCTGGAGGAAGGGCTCGAGATCGCAAAGCACCTGGAAAGCCTGGGCATCGACGCCATCAACATCAGCAACGGCAGCGCCCGCAACGGCGATGCCAACTGCGAACCGTTCTCCTACCAGCCGGGCTGGAAGAAGCACGTCGCCGAGGCTTATAAAGAAGCGCTTTCCATTCCGGTCATCGCAACGAATACGATCAAAGATCCGGACTTCGCGGAACAGCTCCTGGAAGAAGGTGTCTGCGACTTTGTCGGTCTCGGCCGCTCGCAGCTCGCCGACCCCGATTTCATGAACAAAGCCAAAGCCGGCACCCCGGAACTGATCCGCAAGTGCATCGGCTGTCTGTACTGCAGAGAGCGCGTGCTCGGCGGCGGTCTGCCGATCCGCTGCGCTGTTAACCCGCGGACAGCCCGCGAGATCGACTTCCCCCTCCTGCACAAGAGCGGCCAGGGCAGACAGGTAACAGTCGTAGGCGGCGGCCCTGCCGGCATGCAGGCGGCGATCACGCTCGCGGAGCGCGGTTACAAACCGGTCCTGTTCGAAAAGGAAGAGGAACTCGGCGGTACACTCAACATCGCGGACAAGCCGCCGCTCAAAGATAAGATCACCCGCTTTAAAGAATCCATGGAAGCGCAGCTCACCGCCCTCGGTGTCGAAGTACACCTTGAAGCGGACGTGACCCCGGAAACCATCAAAACGGCCTGCCCGCATGCAACCGGCGTCATCGTCGCCTGCGGCGCCGCCCCGCTCGTCCCGCCGATCGAAGGAATCAAAGAAGGGATGGAAAGGGGCTTCGTCGTGACGGCGGAGGATGTCATCACCGGCAAAGCGGTCGTCCGTGAAGGACAGAAAGCCGCCGTGATCGGCTCCGGTCTGACCGGTCTCGAAACAGCCGAATTCCTGCTGTCCAACGGCCGCAAACTGGACATCATCGAGATGCTGCCGACGCTTGGCCCCGGCGTCTTCCCGGCGATTCTGAACGACGAAATGAGCCGTATCAAGCCGTATGACCCCGGCCTGTTCCCCGGCCATAAACTGACAGCGATCCATGCGCCCGCCGAGAACGAACCCGGCTACATCACGGTGGAAGAAACCGCCACCGGAGAATCCCTCGACCTGTCCGCCGATGTCATCATCCTGGCCATGGGCATCGTCCCACGCACAGAACTGGTGCAGGCATTCAAAGACGCGTTCGGCAACGTCTATGTTGCCGGTGACGCCAGTCAGGGCGGCCGCATCGCAACGGCGACCCGACAGGGCTTTGAAGCAGCGTATACGTTCAAGGCGTAGGCGGCATCCACCTGCGAAACGAAGAAAAAGAACAGCAAAACCCCGGACACCGTTTGTCCGGGGTTCTGTTCTTTCTGAGTGCGCGCAGTCGGATGCCTGCGCCTTATGACCCGCTACTTATCGAAGTCGCGGTTGTGCTTGTAGTGGCCGGGGTTGATGACCGGCGCGATGGTGCTGACCCAGCGGTTCGTGTAGTTGAAGAACCCTGCCACGAACGCCGCCTCGAGGATCTGATGATCGTCAAGTCCGGCATCCCTGAGCTTGTCGACCTGCTCCTGGTCGATATCGCGCGGATGAGCCGTCACATACCAGGCGTACTCGCAGAGCGCGTAATCCTCTTTGGAGAGTTCATCCTTACAGGCGCGGAAGTTGCCGGAGAGGCGGTCTACCAGGGACGCGTTCTTCCACATGCCGCGCAGATTGTCGCCGTGGGACTGCAGGCAGTACGCGCAGCAATTATAGGAGGATACGACAATGCCGATCATCTCCTTCTGCGCATCTGTCAGGTAGCAGGTGTCATTAAACAGCGAGCCTTTGAAGTTCAGGAAGCCGATGTATTCCTTCGCATTGAGAGGCAGGACTTTAAACAGATTGTTGATAAAGCCCCAGTTCTCCATCATCACTTCCACATTCTTGTCAAAGACCGCAAACTCTTCGTCGGTCATTTCCGCTCTGTCAGGTTTCTGCAGGCGGGAGAGCTGTTCGTCAAATACTAATGCCATTCTTATACTCCTTTGCTTTGATGCGATATCCTATCCCGCGGAATCGCCTACTCCACCGGGCAGATCGCGTAGACTCTTGTCGGATAGCCCGTGCCGTTCTTCAGCTTCGGGAAGCCGACCACGATCATAGAGCCGACCGGCGGCACTTCGTCGAGGTGCGCCATGACTTCGATCTGATATCTGTCGACTGCCAGGATGTACTGTTCGCCCGGATACGGATACGCATCCTCTTTGGTGGTCACGGTCGCGGGGTCGGTGTCAGCCGGTTCATGACCGATGCTGGCGATGTTGCGCTCTTCCACGAGCCACTTGATCGCTTCCACGGACCAGCCCGGATAATGCGGCTGGCCGCTTTCATCCTTGTTCTCCAGATCCGCCATCTTGTACCAGTCGGAACGGAATGCGACGAACGCGCCTTCCGGGATCCTGCCGTACTCTTCCTCCCAGGCC
>JAILFI010000158.1 GCA_024697655.1 Clostridiales bacterium | reverse complement strand
GTTATCAGTTGTCATTTCACTGAAGGAGTGCTGCATGAAGTTCTTGTATGCGTTGCTCGTGTTTGTTCCCATTACGATCATTGGAGAAATGACCGGGTTTTCCGACCCGGTGCTGTTCGCGTGCAGTTCACTGGCGATCGTTCCGCTGGCGGGGCTCATGGGCAAGAGCACAGAAGCGATCTCTGTCTACTGCGGACAGAAGATCGGCGGGCTGTTGAATGCGACGTTCGGCAACGCCACGGAGCTGATCATCGCCTTCGTAGCGATGAAAGAGGGGATGTTCGATGTCGTCAAGGCGTCGCTTGCAGGCTCCGTGATCGGCAATATCCTGCTGGTGCTCAGCATGTCGATGCTGGTCGGCGGACTGAAATACAAAACGCAGGAGTTCAACCGGCATTCCATAAATATCACAGCCAGTATGCTGCTGTTCGCGGTGCTGGGACTGGCGATCCCGGCCATCTTTACGCACACGATGCCGGAGGAAAGCCTGACCGCGCAGTATGAAGGCCTCAGCGTCATCATTGCGGTGCTGATGCTGCTCATCTACGCCATGCAGTTCGTGTTCTCATTCGTGACGCACAAGTCGCTTTATGAGGAGAGCGTATCCGCCGAGGAGGAATCGCACCCGCAGACGAAGCTGTCTGTCTCCGTCATTGTGCTGATCGCAGCCACGGTATGCATCGCAGTCCTTTCCGAGATCTTTGTGGGGACGATCGAGCCGATGGCGGAAAGCGCAGGTCTTTCCACGACCTTCGTCGGCATCATTCTGGTCCCGATCATCGGCAATGCGGCGGAGCATTCCTCGGCGATCTTCATGGCGTACAAGAACAAGATGAATGCGGCGGTTGAGATCGCGCTCGGCTCGAGCCTGCAGATCATCCTGTTCGTCATGCCGGTGCTCATCCTGCTCAGCCTGCTGTTCACGCCGATGAGCATCATCTTCACACCGTTCGAGCTGGTCGCGGTCACCGCTTCCGTGCTGATCGCCAACCGTGTCGACGCGGACGGAGAGTCCAACTGGCTGGAAGGGCTGCAGCTGGTGAGCGTGTACATCATGATCGGTGCGGCGTTCTTCTTCGTGTAGCGCAGGGCACCGCCGGAACAACGAAATGAGTGGAGACAAAATGAACAAGATCCTGGAAGGCATCCGCGTCATCGACCTGTCGCAGGCGTACAGCGGTCCTTTTGCCGCGATGCAGCTGGCGGACCACGGTGCAGAGGTGATCAAGGTCGAACCGCCGGCGGGGGAACAGACAAGAGGCTGGCGCCCGCAGCGCAGCGGCCACAGCGCGTACTATGCGTACTTCAACAGGAATAAAAAGGGGATCGCGCTCGACCTCAAGACGGAGGAAGGCAGACAGATCCTGACAAAACTGATCGCTTCTTCGGACGTGGTCATCGAGAATTTCAAGGCGGGCACCTTCGCGCGCCTCGGCTTTACGTACGAAAAACTGAAAGAGATCAAACCGGACATCATCTACGCGCAGATCACGGGCTTTGGGACGAGCGGGCCGATGAGCAATCGCCCTGCGTATGATCTGGTCGCGCAGGCGGAGAGCGGGATCATGAGTCTTAATGGGTACACAGGCAACGATCCGGTGCGGCTCGGGGGCAACCCGGGTGACGGCATCGCCGGACTGTACCTGACATCCGGCATCGCCATGGCGCTTTATCACCGGGCTATGACCGGCGAGGGCTGCCACATCGATGTCGCCATGCTGGACGCGCTGTTTTCCATGACCGAATCCGCGCCGCTGGAATACGAAGTGGCAGACAATCTCATGGGACGTGAGGGCAACCGCGGGTCGGCCAATGCGCCGTGGGGCGAGTTCCGCGCAAAAGACGGGCTGTTCGTCATTTCCTGCGGTACGACGGAACTGTGGCGCAAATGCGCGCATGAACTGGAACTGTACGACATGGAGAACGACCCTGCTTACGACACCAACACCAAGCGGGTGGCGGCGGTCGACTATATTGAAGAGCGGGTCCGGGAAGCGGCGAAGAAGTGGACGGTCGCCGAACTGGAGGAGAAGATGGTCGCTGCCGGTGTGCCCTTCGGCCGGGTGAACAACATCGCGGAGGCGATGGAACTGCCGCAGCTGAAACATCGGAACATGCTGTGGACAGTCTACGAGCCCGGCATGAAGAGCGACCTGACCACGCCCGGCAACCCCGTCAAGATCGATCTGGAGGAGGACGGACCTGTCAAAGCCAGCCCCGTGCTCGGCGAGAATACGGAGGAACTGCTCCGGGAGATCGGGTTTGATGAAAAGGGCATAGCGCTCCTCCGTCAAAAGGGTGTTGTCCGCTGACAAGGTGCCGGAAGAAAGCAGGTGATGGGATGAAAAAAATCGGTCTTTTGTGGAAGGTGATCAGAAGACTCCATTTTGATAAAATACTCTATGGATTTCTGGCGTGGATCTTCCTTGCCGCTGCCATTATTCTGTACACTGAGCCGGGGATCACGAGATTCGGGGATGCGATCTGGTTTGTTTTTGTTGCCAGCACGTCGATCGGATTCGGCGATTTCGTCACCGTCACGTTCATAGGCAGACTGCTCACCGTGTTCAGCACGCTCTATGAGATCGTGAT
>JAILFI010000114.1 GCA_024697655.1 Clostridiales bacterium | reverse complement strand
AATCGGGTACTTCCTGCCCGGCAGAGAGATTGGAGAAGACATCAAAGACTGACGGCGCAGTTGAACACCCTGCGGACGTATGGTAAAATACCTACTAAATGAATGGGCAGTATGATTGTGCTGCCTGGAAAGAGCAACGCGCTTACCGCAGGAGGGAAGCACATGCGGGAACATGAAAAGATCGAGCGGCTGGACGAACTGGTCGCACAGATGAATAAAAACTACGAAGAGAACGATCTTCTGAATGCACTCGGCAAGCACCGGCTCCCGGACAGAGACCGCATCATCGTCATCATCAAGGCGATCCGCAGGCTCATGTTCCCCGGGTACTTCGGGCTGAATGAGTTCGACAAGGCGAACACGTATTACTTCGCCGGCGGGCTGATCAATTCGGTCATCGAAGAACTGCGCAAGCAGGTCATCATCGCGCTCAGCTACGATAACGAACAGGAATCGCCCACCCCGGACATCGTGGAACAGGCGGAGGAAATCTGCTTTGAGTTCGCGGAAACGCTGCCGGAGATCCAGCGGCTCCTGCTGACAGATCTGCAGGCGGGCTTTGACGGCGACCCGGCGGCGAAGAGCAAGGAATCGATCATCTTCTCGTACCCCGGCCTGTATGCGATTTTCGTCTACCGCGTGGCGCATGAGCTCTACACGCGCAAAGTCCCGTTCATCCCCAGGATCATGACGGAGTACGCGCACTCCCGCACCGGTATCGATATCAACCCCGGCGCGACGATCGGCGAGTATTTCTTCATCGACCACGGCACCGGCGTGGTCATCGGCGAGACGACCGAGATCGGTAACAACGTCAAACTGTACCAGGGTGTGACGCTCGGCGCGCTGTCCACCAGACAGGGTCAGCTGCTGCGCGACGTCAAGCGCCATCCGACCATCGAAGACTATGTCACGATCTACTCGAACGCGACCATCCTCGGCGGCGAGACCGTCATCGGCGCGCATTCGGTCATCGGCGGTTCCGCGTTCATCATCGACAGCGTACCCCCGAACACGCGTGTCAGCGTCAAGAGCCCCGAACTCACTTTCACGGACGGCGAAGACGGCCGGACCACCAAGGCGTACGACTGGGAAGACTAGGCGCAAAGGAAAACAGAATACGAAAACAGGCGGTCTTAAGACCGTCTGTTTTTTTATGCCGTCAATATAGAACGAGGGCGTTTTTTTGGACACCTTGTGCGGTACGATGGCAATGTCAGGAGGGGGACTGCCGATCAAGGCATGTTCCGCCGGAAAGGATCCTGCGCAAGGGTCCGCTGCCCTGACAAGAGGTACAGTGAGATGAGTAAGGCGGAGAGAAAGGACACGGAGACGATGTACGTGGATGAACTGAAGAAGGCGCTGTTTGAGAAGTGCGACAGCATCGCGGAGTTCCTGGAGATTATGGAAGCGATCGAGGACCGTGTGTACGGCACAGAGGAGTCTCCTGCCGCATAGGTGCGGTGCCCGTGATCGCAGGCAGCGTGATCGCAGCAGGACATCGCCGGCTGTGAACGGCAGTGGTATACTGATAGTGGAAAGAAAGCGAGGATGAGAGATGTACGGAGCGATCATTGGAGATATCGCGGGCAGTTCCTACGAATGGCACGCGACAAAAGACAAGGATTTTGAATGGTTCCGCAAAGGCAGCCGGTTCACGGACGATACCGTGATGACGGTGGCAGTGGCGGAGTCTCTGCTCGGCCTGCTGGCCGGCAACGGTACGTACAGCCCCGGCTGGCGGAGCCTCGGGGACTGGTCGGATGTGGATACGAGCGGGGAGTCGCTCAGCGATGCGGCTGTGCTGCAGTCCGTCACATACGGGCTGCGCAAATGGGGCCGCCGGTATCCGCATGCCGGCTACGGCGGGCGGTTCTCTGCCTGGCTGACGATGCCGCATCCAAAGCCGTACCACAGCTTCGGCAACGGGTCGGCGATGCGTGTGTCGCCGGCAGGATGGCTCTTCGACGATATGTTCACGACGCGCCGGATCGCGCGGCTCACTGCGGCGGTGACGCACGACCATCAGGAGGGCATCAAAGGTGCGGAAGCCGTAGCGGCGGCGATCTTCCTGGCCAGGGAAGAGGCGGATAAGCAGACGTTTGATAAACAAGTGATCAAAACATACATCGAGAAGGAGTTCGGCTACGATCTTGGGCGGACACTCGATGAGATCCGGCCGGATTACGCGTTCGATGTGTCCTGTCAGGGGTCGGTGCCGGAAGCGGTCATCGCATTCCTGGAGTCGGAGGACTACGAGAGTGCCGTCCGCAATGCGGTATCCCTGGGCGGCGACGCCGATACGCAGGGTGCTATCGCAGGGTCGATCGCGGAAGCGTTCTACGGGGTCCCGACTGCCTTTATCGATCAGGTGCGGGATGGCATCGCGGAGGATGGCGGCGAACGCAGGCCGATGATCGGCAACGATATCACGCAGGTGATCGACACATTCTACTACGCGCTCTGCGGGATCCAGGAAGGGTATTCGACGGTGAAAAAGTGGGATGCCGAGACGGAGGGTTTTGTACCCGGCAACTGATACACAGCATTTGAAACAGGCGATCTTTTCTATCGCCTGTTTTTTTGTGTCAAAAGCGCTGCGGAGGGAGAAAAAATACCCAACAGTTGTTTGATATTTGTTGGTTTTTGTATATTGAAACGCTTTTTTGCGATATAAGGCTGAATCATGCACAGATTTGCATAAACATACACTTGCGTGGATATAGTTTCATTCCATATATTGCAAACCGAATAAAGGGGTCTATAATATATGTATAACGTACTACTTTCCATTATTTATTCTTATGCGGGCAATCTGTCTGAATACTCCGTTTATAAATAATTATTCAGGAACAGGCGGATTGCTAACAGGAATAGGAGGTTGTTATGAGCACTCTTAATACTCCTTCTGTCGAGCGCGTCAGGAATTCAAGTAAAGGCTTGAAACGCAGCATGACCACAAGGGCAGCTGTCATGACGGGCGTCGGCGGCACGATCGGTACCGGTCTGTTCCTGAGCTCCGGTGACGTTATCGCCACCGCAGGCCCCGGAGGCGCGATCGTGATGTACATCATCGGCGGATTTATGGTCTGGCTGATGACCACCTGTCTGGGCGAAATGTGCGCGGCGATGCCGGTATCCGGCCACCTGCAGGCATTTGGTACAGAGTTCCTGAATCCGTCCCTTGGCTTCACACTCGGCTGGGTCAACTGGGTCGGCGCGGCGGCGACCATATCAGCGCAGGTCGTTGCATCCGCGATCTTTATGAAAGACATATTACCAAACACATCCACAGCTCTGTGGGTCGTC
>JAILFI010000110.1 GCA_024697655.1 Clostridiales bacterium | reverse complement strand
TGTTGCGGATGTCCGTCACTCTGGTCGCGGCATAGATGTACTCCATCTTCGGCGGGTACTTATTGATCATCTCCAGGATCGGCACCAGTTTGTCGTAGGACAGCGCCAGCGGGTTGGCGGACAGCAGCTGCAGCGTCCGGGCATCCGGATCACTCATTGCAAGTTCCTGCAGGTCTTCTTCGATCCATTCCATCGGCGACACCCTGAACGAAAGGTCTCTGTACATTGTGCAGAATTTGCAGGCGTTGTGGGTGCAGCCCTGCGTGATCTCCAGCAACGGCCAGGTCGGCCAGTACGGGTTTCTGTATATGGTTCCTGTAAAATGCATGGTGTTTTGCTCCTTTCAGCGATTCCTGTATGCAGACTTGCCGTGTCTGCCTGTTTACAGTTCCTGCACGAACGCCTCGATCGGCTTTCTTTTATAATGCCAAGCGTTGGCTTTTGCTCTTTCATTCGGATAGCCAAGCCCCAGCATCATGACCGGGATCATGTTTTCCGGGAGTCCGAAGGTATCCACAACAGTCTTGGAGTCAAAGCCCCGGATCCAGATGGTGTGGACACCCAGCTCCTCTGCTTCGTACATCATGGTTGTCGCAGCGATGCTGGCATCCTGTTCTCCAGAGTTGTAGTACTGGTAGTACCGGTCACCCGGGTTGGTCCAGACTTCAGAAATGTCGTAGCAGACCAGGATCATCAGCGGTGCGTTGTAGTGGAAGTTCGTCACCGTCTTCAGCCTGGCCATGGCCTCGGGGCTGCGGATCACGAAGAACTTCTGCGGCTGATAATTACATGCCGTGGGAACAACACGGCCGGCTTCCAGGATCTTATCCAGTTTTTCCTGCTCAACGGGGCGGCTGTCGAAGAATCGCTCTGAATACCGTTCTTTTGCAAGTGTTAAAAAATCCATCTCTATCCCTCACTTTCCGTTGGTTTTCGTTCTTTATGACTGGATTGTAAAGGAAGTTCTTGTATCTTTCTACTTACAGAAGTATCATTATGTAAGAAAAATATACAATATTGCATTACTGTAAGAATGATACGGGAGAAACAATGGCGGAGAGAACCAAGATCTGGATCGCGGACACGATGAAACAGCTGATGGCGAAGAAACCCATCGAAAAGATCAGGGTAACAGAAATCTGCCGGGCGGCGGAGATCGAGCGTCCGACGTTCTATTACCATTTCAAAGACAAATACGATCTGGTGGCCTGGATCTTCTTCCACGACGCTTTTCAGACGGATGTTCTGTCCGCAGAGTCCTCCGCGCAGGCGATGAACCGGATGCGGCAGGACTTCATCTTTTATAAGCGGACATATGAGGATACGTCTCAGAACCCGCTGTGGCAGTATATGCTGGAGTACTTTGTGGACCGGTACACGGCGGAGGCAAGAGCCATCCTTGGGGAGGAATCGCCGGACACCCAGACCCTCTACAGCATCCGGCTCTACTGTTACGGCGCGCTGGGGATGACCCGGGAATGGCTGCTGCACGACAACATCACGCCGGCCGAAACGGTCGTCGCCATGATGTTCCGGTCAATGCCGGAGAACCTGCGGGATCTGTTTTTCCCGAAGGGGGCAGATTCATAAACCGGGCATACGCCCTTTGGATCATGCGCTCTTTGGAAAGCGGACGGTGATCTGCGTTCCTTCTCCGGGGGCGCTCTTTAAGTCGATCGACGCATTGTGGATCAGCGCGCCGTGCTTGACGATCGACAGACCGAGCCCCGTGCCGCCGGCCTCTTTGGAGCGGCTCTTGTCAACACGGTAAAACCGCTCGAAGATCCGCGCCTGGTGCTCTTCGGGGATGCCGATGCCGTTATCTTTTACGGTCAGCTGAACATGAGAAGCCAGGTTTTGTATGGTGACTTCGACATGACTGCCTTCCGGGCTGTATTTGATCGCGTTGTCGCACAGATTGTAGAGGATGCCGTAGAGGACCTGCGGGATGCCGGTCATCGGGGCGGCTTCGCCGCTGAGCGTGAGCCCGATCGCGCGGCTGTCCGCAACAGGGCGGAGGCTGTCGACCGCATTCCCGGCGATCCGGAACAGATCCACCGGTTCTTTTTGCTGGTCCTGCCCGCCGCTGTCCAGTTTGGTGAGGTCGATGATGTCCTCGACCAGTTTGGTCATGCGCTGCGATTCATTGTGGATCTTCCGGGAGAACGGGACGATGTCCTCTTCTTTGGCCAGCCCCTGTTCCATCAGTTCGGCGTAGCCGGAGATGACCTGCAGCGGCGTCTTCAGCTCGTGGGACACGTTGGCGGTGAATTCCTGGCGGATCCGGGAGGTCTTTTCCAGCTCCGCCTGATCTTTCTGTATCTGCGATTGCTGCTGGGTCATTTTGATGAGCAGCGGGGCGACCTCCTGATATTCGTCGTCGTGGATATACGTTTCAGGTTTGTCCGGGTCGATCCGGTTGATCGGGGCGGTGATCTTTTTCGACAGCCGCGAGGCCAGCCAGTAGGAGAGGATCAGTGCCAGCAGGATCAGAAAGCAGATCGGCTGCGCGAAGCCGAGCAGCAGCGTCCAGGGCGTCATTTGCGCGTGCGAGACGCGGACGACGGTGCCGTCGGGCAGGAGCCGCGCGGAGTACAGGAGCCGCTCTGACAGCGTACTCGAATACCGCTGGCTTTCGCCGTATCCGGTGGCAAACGCGTCTTTGATCTCTTCGCGTTCGAGGTGGTTCTCCATGCCTCCGCTTTGCGCTTTGTTGTCGTACAGGACTGTCCCATCCTCTGCGATCCATGTGATGCGGTATTCCTCTTCATCGAATGCCTGCAGATAGTCTTCGCCGGAAAGCGCGACGCCTTGCGCGGCAAGTTCGCTTTCGATCGCGAGCTGCTCTTTCTGCACGCCCGTGAAATAGCTGTACAAGGCAAGCATGATGATGAACAGCGTGGCGAGGAATACCAGCAGGGAGACGAACAGGATAGACCGGGAGATCTTACTTGTCATCCGGCACCTCCAGTTTGTAGCCCACGCCGCGGATCGTCGTGATCAGACGGCCGGCATCGCCCAGTTTGGTCCGGAGCGTGCCGATGTGTACGTCGACGGTCCTGGTCTCACCGGCGTAGTCGATGCCCCAGACTTTTTCCAGCAGCCGGGCGCGCGAAAAGACCTGTCCCGGATGCTCGAGCAGGAGGCAGAGGATATCAAATTCTTTCAGGGTCAGCAGGACGGGGCTGCTACCGGCGCGTACGGTGTGTTTGGCAGGATCCAGAGAAATGGAGCCGGCTGTGAGCACAGCGGACTGCGCGACGGGAGAGGTCCTTCTTAAGACGGCTTTGATCCGCGCCACCATCTCAAGCATGCCGAACGGCTTGACCAGGTAGTCGTCCGCGCCGAGATCGAGCCCGATGACTTTGTCGTATTCCGAGCCTTTGGCCGTCGCCATGATGACCGGGATCTCCGCGGTCGCCGGCGCGGCGCGCAGTTTTTTTAAAATGGAGATGCCGTCTTCTTCCGGCAGCATGATGTCGAGCAGGATCAGGTCGGGGAGCGATTCCTTGAGCGCCGCCCAGAACGGGGCGCTTTCTTCAAATCCGGCCGCCTCAAATCCGGCTGCCTGCAGGGCATACAGCATCAGGTCGCGGATATTGCTGTCGTCTTCCACACAGTAGATCATTTCAGATACCTCCAGCATGAGAATACCCTATTTTTCCCGGAGGAAGAATCCTTTCTTTGAAAAACTAACTGGTTTTACATGGATTTTACATAGAAAAGTCTGTAGATTTGTCATTGACAGGGTATTATAAAGTGATGGAATAGGGATTGGTTCCGTTTGCGGCATGGATAGCAATCTGTTTTCAATATAGATTTTGGCAGTTTCATAGTAAACAGAGACATAGTAAAGAGGGGAAAGAACGAATGGATGCAAGTAATATAGTATCACTTCTCGGCGGCGTGGCCATGTTCCTGTTCGGTATGTCCGTCATGGGCGATTCGCTGAAGAAAGTCGCGGGCAGCAAGATGGAGATGATCCTGTACAAACTGTCCGGGAATACGATCAAGGGAATCCTGCTGGGCACCGGCGTGACCGCGGTGATCCAGTCGTCATCCGCGACGTCGGTCATGGTCGTCGGCTTCGTCAACTCGGGTATGATGAGAGTGCGGCAGGCGATTGGTGTCGTTCTGGGGGCGATCCTCGGGACGAGTATCACCGGCTGGATCCTGTGTCTGAACAGTCTGGGCGGATCCGGGGCCAGTGTCACCAGATATCTGAACACCACGATGCTGACCGGCCTTGTGGCACTGGGCGGCATCGCCCTCTGGATATTCGCGAAGAAGACCACCAGCAAGAACATCGGTGGGATCATGCTCGGCTTTGCGGTCCTCATGTACGGCATGAGCATGATGTCCGGTGCGATCGAACCGCTGCGGGAGGATGAGCGATTCATCCATATGTTGCTGAGCTTTTCCAACCCTGTCCTCGGCGTACTGGCAGGCCTTCTGATCACCGCGGTCATCCAG
>JAILFI010000095.1 GCA_024697655.1 Clostridiales bacterium | reverse complement strand
CGTTCGCGGACGAGACCAGACCGCTCCTGCAGGGGGCGCGCCTGACCGCCTACGAACTGCAGAAAGCCGGCGTGGATGTCACGCTGATCTGTGACAACATGGCGTCCATCGTCATGAAGAACGGCTGGGTGAACGCCTGCTTTGTCGGCTGCGACCGCGTGGCGGCGAACGGTGACGCAGCGAATAAGATCGGCACGAGCGGTGTGGCGATCCTCGCAAAGCACTACGGCATCCCGTTCTATGTGCTCGGCCCCTCGTCCACGATCGACCTGTCCTGCGCGTCCGGTGCGGATATCCCGATCGAACTGCGCGACGGGGAAGAGATCCGCAGCATGCATTACGTAAAACCGATGGCGCCGGAAGGGGTCAAATGTTACAATCCGGCATTCGACGTGACGGACCACGAACTCATCGCCGGCATCGTCACGGAGAAGGGCATCGTCCGCCCGCCGTTCAAAGAGAACCTGGCGGCGCTGTTCGGCTGACTGCCCGCGGCACGGAAATACGGAAGGGAAAGCGGATCACCTGATCCGCTTTTTTAGACCGCCGTCCGAATTGCGGAGATGGAGGCAGAGCGATTCCTTAACGGTGAAGTTTGTGGTATACTTACCCTGTATACATAGGCGCTGCAGAGAATCGCAAAGGCAGGCAACTGTGAGAACGGCGATCTGTGCGAGACTGGCGCGCCGCGAAAGGATATTGGTCAATGAACAGTAAAAAATTCAAGGATGCTCTGTACGAGCACCGCGAGGTCACGGATATCAAGGACCTCATCACCTCGAGTGCCGAATTATACGAGAATAATACGGCATTTTTAGTGAAGAAAAAGCACAGCGAACCGTTCGAACCGATCACTTACGGCAAATTCATCAAAGATATCGACTACCTCGGGACGAGCCTGGTGAGCCTGGGCCTGAAAGGCAAGCGCATCGCCGTCATCGGCGAGAACAGCTACGAGTGGGTCGTCGCCTACTTTGCCGTCACGATGGGCACGGGCGTCGTGGTTCCGATCGACCGTGAACTGAAGGCTCCGGAGATCGCGAACCTGCTCAACCGGTCCGGTGCGGAAGCGCTGATCTACTCCCGCAAGATGGAGAAGGTCATCAAAGAAGTGCTGCCGATGACAGAGACGGTCAAGCTGCATATCAATATGAACACCGACAAGCCCCGTGAGGGGGAACTGGCGATGATGGATCTGATCGACGAAGGCCGCATCCACCTGCGCCACGGCGAGCGCGGGTTTGTGGATGCCGAGATCGATCCGGAGGAAATGGCGGCGCTGCTCTTCACGTCCGGTACGACCGGGATGGCCAAGGGCGTCATGCTCAGCCACCGCAACATCGTCGCGAACGTCTACAACATGTCCAAGTACGTGGATGTCGACGGCGAGATCGGGCTGTCCGTCCTGCCGATGCACCATACATACGAGATGACCTGCCACATCTTCACGGGTCTCTATCAGGGCATCACGATCGCGATCTGTGAAGGACTGCGGTACATCCAGTCCAACATCCAGGAACTCCACGCGAATACACTGCTCGCGGTCCCGCTGATCTTCGAAGCGCTCCATAAGCGCATTTTCAAGACAGCCGAGGCGACGGGCAAACTTCCGGCGATGCTCAAGATGATCAAGATGAGCCGCCGCACCAAGATGTACAACAAGCCGCTCGTCTGCAAGAAGATCTTCAAGGAAGTCCACGAACAGCTCGGCGGCGAGATCAAGCACTTCATCGTCGGCGGCGCAGCGATCAACCCGCGCGTCATCGAGGACTTTGAGGCGATGGGCTTTCCGATCTTCCAGGGGTACGGCATGACGGAGAACGCGCCGATCATCGCGGTCAATAAAGACCGGTACGGCAAGGCGGCTTCCGCAGGTCTTCCGATGCCCGGCACGGAGATCAAGATCATCGATGTCGACGAGTCCGGCAACGGCGAGATCATCTGCCGCGGCCCGTCCGTCATGATGGGGTACTTCGACAACCCGGAAGAGACCGCCAAGGTCATCCAGGACGGGTGGCTGCACACCGGCGACATCGGCCACTTCGACAAGGATGGCTTCCTGTATGTGACCGGCCGCAAAAAGAGCGTCATCGTCACCAAGAATGGCAAGAACGTCTTCCCGGAGGAAGTCGAGTTCACGCTCGGCGAACAGGACTACATCGCGGAAGCGCTCGTCCACGGCATCGACAGCGGTACGGAGAAGGGCATCGTCATCAAGGCGGAGATCTTCCCGGATTATCCGCAGATCGAAGAGGAGCACGGCGATCTGACCGATGAAGAGATCCACGAGCTGATCAAGAAAGCCGTGGACGCGGCCAATGACGAAATGCCGCCGTACAAGCGCGTCCAGCGTATCGGCATCCGCAAGACCGAATTCGAAAAGACCACGACCCGCAAGATCAAGCGCCACAACCAGGCGAACTTCAGCGGAGAAGAGGAAGAAGATATTTAGGAAGGGAGCCCGATTATGAAACCGATGAATGAACAGGACTACAAGGCACTGAAAGAACGCGACTACGCTTATGCGAAGTCCCTGTCCGACGCCGTCGACACCTCCCCGGATCCGCAGGTGTACTACCGCGAGAGCCGGCCGGTCATGGACGTCAAAGACCTGCTGGTCTCCTCGGCCAGCGACGACTGGTACGGCGACCATCCGCTGTTCTACCAGAAGTGGAAGAGGGGCGGCAATTACGTCAAGATGACGTACAAGGAAGCGCTCGACATGGTCAACGCGCTGGGTACGGCGCTGATCGACCGCGGCTTCAAGGACATGCGCATCAGCGTCACCGGCGAGAACTGCAGCCAGTGGGCGATCTCCTATCTGTCCGTCATCTGCGGCACCGGCATCGTGGTCCCGCTCGATAAAGAGCTCAATGAGTCCCAGATGGAGGAACTCATGGCGGCTGCGGATGTCAAGGCGATCTTCTTCAAGGGGAAGAAGATGGAGAAGATGTTCCGCAGCATCAAGGAGAAGGGCAAAGTCGACCTGCAGCTCATGGTCAACATGGACGCGGAGGAAGACAGCGACGGCATCCTGTCCTGGAAACGCCTCGTCGACGAAGGCTACGAACTCATCCATGCGGGCGACCGGCGGTTCATCGACGCGCAGATCGACGCGGAAGAGATGGCGGAGCTGCTCTTCACCTCCGGCACGACCGGCGCCAGCAAGGGTGTCATGCTCAGCCATAAAAACCTGATCACCGACGTCATGGTCAGCCCGACCTACCTCAAGGTCAACGACTGGGATATTTTCTTCTCGGTCCTGCCGCTGCACCATACGTATGAATGCACCTGCGGCTTCCTCGTGCCGATGTACAAAGGCGCGGCCATCGCGTACTGCGAAGGTCTCAAGTACATCACCAAAAACCTGGAAGAAGCGAAACCGACGATGTTCCTCGGTGTCCCGGTCCTCTTCGAAACGCTCTACAAGCGCATCTGGAAGACTGCGGAGAAGAGCGGCAAGGCGGCGACGCTGCGCAAGGCTATCAAAGTCAACAACGCACTCAAGAAGGTCCACATCGACCTCAGCAAAAAGCTGTTCAAGGACATCCACAAAGTCTTCGGCGGCCGCATGCGTCTGATGATCGTCGGCGGCGCGGCCATCAATCCGGAAGTCCTCGAAGGCATCCGCGACTTCGGCATCAACGCCCTGCAGGGGTACGGCCTGTCCGAGTGCGCACCGATGGGCGCGCTCAACCCGGATCAGGAACCCAAGGCGGCCTCCGTCGGCAAAGCCTTCCCGACCTGTGATGCGAAGATCGTCGACCCGGACGAAAACGGCATCGGCGAGATCTGGCTCCACGGCGGCAATGTCATGATGGGCTATTTCAACGATCCGGAGGCGACCGCGGCAGCGATCACCGACGGCTGGTTCCACACCGGCGACCTCGGCTACCTCGACGAGGACGGGTATCTGTACATCACCGGCCGCAAGAAGAACGTCATCATCACCAAGAACGGCAAGAACGTCTTCCCCGAAGAACTCGAGTACTATCTCTCCAACAGCCCGTACATCGCGGAGTCGATGGTCTTCGAGGCGGATGAGGAGTCCGGCGACGATACGATCATCGCGGCGGCCATCCTGCCTGACATGGAGGAGATCAAAGAAAGACTGTCCACGATGACAACGGCGCAGATCGATGCGCTGACCGGCAGCGAAGCGGAAGCCGATGAAGAGGGCGGCGACGAAGAAGCGGCCGAGTCCATCACGGAAGAACCGGAGATCACGGACGCACTGATCGAGAAGATCCTCTGGGAGGAGATCGACAAGGTCAACGCCGACCAGCCGATGTTCAAGAAGATCAAAAAGCTGATCGTCAAGAAGAACGAGTTCGTCCACAACACCTCGAAGAAGCTGATCCGTTTCGCCGAGGAAAACAAGCGCCCGTAGGGTTGCAAAAAGAAGGGCGGTTACATATAATAACAAGGCACGCTTCTGCGGGGCGGCAGGTCCGCCGGAAATGCCGCGAAGCGATTCCGTATAAGATAAGAAAGGAGTTATCACCATGGGAGAAGAGATCCTGCTTACTAAAGAAGGATATGCCAAACTGAAGGCGGAGTACGAAGAACTCGTCAGCGTCACAAGAAAAGAGGTGGCGGAGCGTCTGAAGGAGGCGAGAGCATTCGGCGACCTGTCCGAGAACGCGGAGTACGATGCCGCGAAGAACGAGCAGTCCGAAGTGGAGGCGAGGATCCTCAAACTGGAACAGATGCTGCGCGAAGCCAAGATCATGGACGACAGCGACTACGAAGAAGGCGTCGTCAACGCGGGCAGCAGCGTCACGGTATTCGATAAAACAGCCGGTGTTGAGAAAGTCTACACCATCCTCGGCGCCAGCGAATCCGATCCGTTCAACGGCATCATCTCGAATGTTTCGCCCATCGGCAAAGGCCTTCTCAAGCACAAGGTCGGCGATGAGGTCGAGATCGAGACCCCCGGCGGCAAAGTCACGCTGGAGATCCGTTCGATCCAGATGTACAGCGCCACGAAGGACGAGTAGGATAGAGTATCACAGAGCCCGCGCGACAGCGGGCTCGAAATATAAAAGGAGTGAACAATGAGCGAAGAACTGAACCTCAGTGAGCAGCGGCAGATCCGCCGTGAAAAGCTGCAGGCACTGCGCGATGCCGGCCGTGACCCGTTCGTCAATGAGACGTGGGATGTGAACGCCTACAGCGTGCAGATCAAAGACAGCTTCGAGGAGATGGACGGCAAGGAAGTCTCCATCGCGGGCCGTCTGATGAGCAAGCGTGTCATGGGCAAGGCGGCGTTCGGGGACATCCTGGATCGCGACGGCCGCATCCAGATGCACGTCTCCCGCGACAACGTCGGCCAGGAAGAATACCAGTGGTTCAAGAAATACGACATCGGTGACATCCTCGGCGTCGTGGGCACCGTGTTCCGCACACAGCGCGGAGAGATCACCGTCGAAGCGAGCAAGATCGTCCTGCTGTCCAAGTCCATTCAGGTCCTGCCCGAGAAATGGAACGGACTGAAGGATCCGGATCTGCGCTACCGCCAGCGCTACGTCGACCTGATCGTCAATGAAGACGTACGCGACACGTTCAGAAAGCGCGCGAAGATCGAGAGAGTCATCCGTGAGGTCCTCGAAGAAGACTACGGATTCCTCGAAGTGACGACCCCGTCCCTGCACACCATCGCAGGCGGCGCGGCAGCGCGTCCGTTCATCACCCATCACAATGCGCTCGACATCGATATGTACCTGCGCATCGCGACCGAACTGTATCTGAAGCGCTGCATCGTCGGCGGTCTGGACAGAGTCTACGAGATGGGCAAGGTCTTCCGCAACGAAGGCATGGACCGCAACCACAATCCGGAATTCACCTCCATGGAATGCTACATGGCGTACGGCGACATGGAGAGCGTCATGGACGTCACCGAGCAGATCTTCTACAAGGCGCAGATGGCGGTCAACGGCACGCCGATCCTCGAGTACGACGGCAAGAAGTTCGATATGACCCCGCCGTACAGAAGACTGGACATGACCGATGCCGTTGCGCAGGTCACCGGTGTCGATTTCCACAAGATCGACGATGATGAAGAAGCGCGCAAGGCGGCCATCGCGTACGGCATGGATCCGGATGAAGTGAAGAATTACACCCGCGGCAAGATCATCGCGGAGATGTTCGAACAGTACTGTGAAGACGCGCCCGGCCTGATGGACGGTCCGGTCTTCCTCGTCGGCCACCCGGTGGAGATCTCCCCGCTGGCCAAGAGAGATCCGGATGATCCGCGCATCACCCGCCGTTTTGAAGTCTACGTCAATGGCTGGGAACTGGGCAATGCGTTCTCCGAGCTCAACGACCCGATCGACCAGTACGAACGGTTTGTCGAGCAGCAGAAGGAAAGAGACACCGGCGCGGACGACGAAGCGCATCCGATGGATATGGACTTCGTCAACGCGCTCGAAGTGGGTCTGC
>JAILFI010000048.1 GCA_024697655.1 Clostridiales bacterium | reverse complement strand
GGTCGTATACGACCGGCCGAGCAGACGGTGGATCGAGGAGTTATACGGCATCTCCGCGAGAGCCCCCGCCGCGTCGCAGTCGGGCACGCTCTGCATCAGATCGTATGCATGCTTCCACATCCTTGCGAAAGAGGCGGTACTGTAATACGCATACCGCGCTCCTTTGCTGTAGCGGATCGAAGCGCGCGCGTCGGAGACATATTTGTCAAGTGCACTGTTTCCGTATATCTTGTACAACCACTCGTAATCGTAGTTATCCGATTCCACCAGTACATTCCGCACCGCCCATTCCGAATCCTTGATGAGTTCCGGATGGCTTTCGGCGATCGCCAGGATGCGGTGAACCTTGATGCTGCTGGCGCCGTAGAATTCCTGCGCTGTATTGTAGGCAACGCCTTTGCCGGTCTTGAGGTCAAGCATCACAAAACCGGCTGCATGCTTCTGCTCTCTGGTCAGTTTCACACAGTCATCCAATGCGTTCTTTACGTCTTTCGATGGCCTGTACCCGCCGAGGTAAACGATGGTGTCCTCTGCCTTCGGCAGCATATCCAGCACCGCCTGACAGGGATCCTCCGTTTCCTTCTGCTCCTCGGAAGCGGCCGCCTGCAGATATTCCTCCTGTGCTGCTTCTTCGCGGCGCGCCGCCTCCTGCGCACAGCCCTCTGTCACACCGGCTACAAGCGGTTCACCGACAACCGCAGTATTGCTGTCGTTGCCACCAACCGCCAGGCTGCCTGTCCAGTCCGCGATAAGAACAGCTCCGCCGAGCAGGACTGGCAGAAGGAACGCCAAAACCGCGGCGACAGCAAAAGCCACGATCCGTCCCTTGCTGAGGGGATCCTTCCGGTGGCCAGATGCTGTCGTCGTTTTCGCCTGCTGGGTGTTTTTCTTTGCCATCTCGGTAAAGTACTGCGCGGGTGTTTACCGGCTGCGCTACCGGACGAGTTCTCCGATGCCTTCGCTGTAGGTCGGATGCGGATAGATCACCTTCGCCATATCTTCCAGTTTGAGATCGTTGGCGATCGCCTGCGCGAACTGCGCGATCATGTCCGTTGCACGGGCGCACATCATCTGCGCACCGAGCAGCCTGTGCGTCTCGGCCTCCGCGACCAGCTTGATGAAACTCCTCTCTTCCATCGAGATGAGGGTCCTGCCGTTGGCGCCCATGGGATACTTCTTTGTGATCACCGCGATTTCCTGCTCTTTGGCTTCCGCTTCCGTCAGGCCGACACCGGCGATCTCGGGGGAAGTATAGATGCAGGACGGAATGATGTCCATGCGAATCTCACTCTCCGCGCCGTTCATATGCGCCACCGCGGTCCGCCCTTCTGCCGTCGCAACATGCGCCAGCTGGATGCCGCCGATGACGTCACCGATGGCGTAGATGCCCGGTTCCGGTGTTTCGTATGTTTCATCGACCGCAGCGAGTCCGCGCTGCGTCAGGATCTTTTCAGCGATTCCTGCAGCGGATTCCGCGAACAAACCGGCTGTATTGGCACGCCGGCCGACGGACAGCAGCACCTTATCCCCGGATACGGTCTGCAGGTTCTCTTTTTCTTCGTAGCAAACGATGAGTTTGCCGCCCTCTTCCTTGATCTCTTTCACCATCGCGCTGGTGTGGATATCGATGCATTTGCTCTTCTTTGCGATCATCGCCAGGCTGCGGGAGAGCTCTTTATCCATGTTGGCCAGGATCCGGTCGAGCGCTTCCACGACGGTCACCTTCGTACCGAGTGCGCTGTAGAGTTCCGCAAACTCCATCCCGATGACACCGCCGCCGATGATCACGAGTTCTTCGAGCGGCTCCGCCTGGTCCAGCATCTCGTCGCTGGTGACCACCCCTGCCAGCTTGGCGCCGGGAATCGGCGGAACAGCCGGGACAGATCCGGTCGCGATCAGGATGTGTTCCGTTTCCAAATCGACCGGTTCCGCTTCGTCGCCGTTCACCTGCACGTGATGGGCATCCAGGATCTGCCCGGTTCCCTTGTAGACGGCGATCTTGTTGCTTTTCATGAGACTGCCGACGCCGTTCACCAACTGTTCGACGACCGCCGTCTTGTGCCCCTGCAGCGCCGCCATATCGCAGGCGATCTCCGCTGCGCCGAGGATCCCCATCTCCTGCCCGTGCTGCTGGATGTGCGCCAGCGCATCCGCTGTATGCAGCAGTGTTTTGGTCGGGATGCAGCCGCGGTTGAGGCAGGTGCCGCCGAGATGATCTTTCTCGACGATCGCAACTTTGTTCCCGTAGACTTTGGCTGCTTCGATGGCCGCTTCGTACCCGCCGGGGCCGCCGCCAATCACAATCAGATCGTATTTTTCCATCCTTGATCCCTTTCTATCGTCAGTTTGAAGCACACATTATCGTGCTGTATTTGTCCGAATCAGTTC
>JAILFI010000153.1 GCA_024697655.1 Clostridiales bacterium | reverse complement strand
CACCCAGTACGGTGTTTCGGATCTGTCTAATGACATCGAAGTCGATGTTTGTAAGGACAGCGGCTTCCTGGCAACACCCTATTGTAAGAATCACGGCAAAGTCAAGATGCAGCCCAAAGACGCGCACGCCAAGTACTACTGCCCGCTGCACAATAAAGATGTGAGCAAGTACCCCATCGCGCCCGGTCAAACGCTTAATAAAGACTTCAAGACAGACGAAGAGATAAAGGCGGAAGAAGAGAAAAAGAAACAGGAAGAGGAAGAAAGAAAGCGGCAGGAAGAGGAGAAAAAGAAACAGGAAGAAGAACAGCAGCAGCAGCAACAACAGCAGCCGGAGGATCCTGAAACTCCTGACACACCGCCGGATGTTATCATCGATCCGACCGATCCTGAGGAAGGCGGCGGCGCATGATGCAGAACCTGTCAGAATGCCGGCCTCTGATCCTGGCTTCCGCTTCCCCGAGACGCATCGAGATCCTACGTACCTGCGGGTTATGCCCGCAGGTACTTCCCTCTTCGTACGAGGAAACGGTTCCCTACCCTATGGCGCCTGCGGAGCGCGCCATGTTCTTTGCGCTCGGCAAAGCGCTTGATGTGCGCGGTCAATGGCAGCAGCACATCAGAACGGCAGATCCGGCTGTTTCCTCTGCTCCGGAAAGCCCGCTGATCATCGGTGCGGATACCATCGTCGTATACCGCGGGACGATCATGGAAAAGCCGAAGGACAAAGCTGACGGCATGCAGATGCTGATGGCGCTTTCCGGTGAAACACACCAGGTCATCACGGGTGTCTGTATGGCAGATGCTGCGGGTAGACTCACAAAATGCTTTTATGAATCCTCTAATGTCACCTTCTGCAAATATACTGCGGAGGTTATGGATGCGTATCTTGATACCGAGGAAGCATACGACAAAGCCGGCGGTTACGGCATTCAAGGCACATTCAGCCGCTATGTCAACGCTGTTGACGGTGATGTCGACAATGTCATCGGATTCCCTCTTAAGCGATTCCGCGAAGAAATGCGGATCTACGAACAAATACTGAAAAACGGCCGTCTGTAACGGCCGTTTCTTTTTGTCTGTATTCTGTTTGTCTGTATCAGCTGTTGAGACGCTGTTCCATCACGCGGTGCGCTTCCCTCTCATAGTCGTCGTGGAGTTTTTCCAGGACGATCTTTCCATACTTCCGTTCCAGCGCTTTTGCGAGCAGCAGATCACAGAAGTCCGGGTTTTTCGGCAGCATCGGACCATGGCTGTACGAGCAATACACATTCTTGTATACGGCCCCCTCCGTACCGTCCTCGCCGTTATTGCCGTGCCCGGCGATCACTTTGCCGATCGGGCGGACACCGTCTCCCAGATAAGTCCGGCCGGCATGGTTCTCAAAACCGACGATCGTCTCTCCCCCAAGATCATCACAGGTGAACAGGATGTTCCCGATCATGCGGTCATCCCCTTTTGCGATCGTATAGATATTGATGCACTGCATGAAGTCGAGCTGTCTTCCTTCATAGTCTTTGTAGTACTGTCCGAGGATCTGATAACCGCCGCAAATGGCGAGAAACACCTTCTCGTCCTCGATCGCGCTTTTGATGTCGTCGCGCTTGTTCTTTTCCGCGTCTTCCAGCAGGACTTTCTGCTCAAAATCCTGCCCGCCTCCGATGAAGAACAGATCGTGATCGCCCGCGTGCAGTTTGTCCCCGACGGACATGCCGGTGACTTCGCAGTCGATCCCGCGCCACTCAAGGCGTTTCTTCAGGCAGAGGATGTTGCCGGTGTCCCCGTACAGATTGAGCAGGTCCGGATAGATATGACAGATGTTCAGTTTGAATTCGCTCATGCGCCGTCTCCTACTCCCAGAAATTCTTGTAGCCGAACCGCTTGCTGACGAGAGCCCGCAGATCCATCATCGCTGTGTATGTCGGCATGATATAGACTGGTTTGTCCTGTGCCGCGATCGTATCGATCAATGTATTGTAATCTTCGATCACGCGCAGTTTATCTTTGTCGATCCCGCTGTACTTGAGCCGTGTCGCCATGTCATAGGCGCGGATCCCGCTGACGTATACCGCATCCAGTTTGTCCTCGATGCGCGTCAGTGTCTCGAAGTCGACGTCCCAGATCCAGGAAATATCCCTGCCGTCCGCGAAATTGTCGTTGAGCAGGACCACAAAGACCGCCTGTTCGGACAGGTTGGACAGGAAATTGAGGACCTGATTGCAGCCGGCCGGGTTCTTGATCAGGATCATTCTGGTCGTCGCTTTGCCAAGCTCGAACGCCTCCATCCGGCCAAAGCCGACTTCAAAGTCGGACAGACAGTGCACCGCCTGTTCCGCCTTCAGTCCCAGCGCTTTTGCCAGGCACATCGCACTGATGCCATTGTAGATATTGTATCCGCCCGGCAGATGGATCGCCGCTGTCGTCACAGCACCGTCGCCCATATCGATCTCGATCTCGCTGTGCTTCTCATCACTGACAAGCACCTTGCTCACGTACACATCCGGATCCGGCCGGTGATAGCCGCAGTGTTCGCAGCGGTACTTGCCCAGATGCCCGTACGTAATATAGTCGTAGACATATTCGTGCTTGCAGTGGATGCAATACGGCGCGTCAGACGCTTCCCGGACACGCTCCTTGTAGATCGGTGTATTCACCCCGTAAAAGAGGATCCTGTTGTCGATCTCTTCCGCGATGGACGCTGTCATCGAGCAGTCCGCGTTCAGGCAGACCGTTGCCCGTTTGGAGTGTCCGATCCCGATCTTGATGTTCTCCAGGGTCGTTGTTACTTCGCCGTAGCGGTCGAGCTGGTCGCGGAAGACGTTTGTCACCAGGATATACTCCGGATCGCTGTATTCGCCCACTTTTTTGAACGCTGCCTCGTCGCACTCGACCAGCGCCCAGGGGTGCCGGGGACGGCCGCTCAGTGTCGCATTGTCCGCAAATTCCGCCGTCACACCGTTCAGCAGGTTGGCGCCC
>JAILFI010000032.1 GCA_024697655.1 Clostridiales bacterium | reverse complement strand
AACCTGGATGACCTGAAGCTGATCACCTGCCACCTGGGCAACGGTGCTTCTGTCTCCGCCATCAAGCGCGGCGTCTGCATCGACACTTCCATGGGCTTCACCCCGCTGGAAGGCCTGGTCATGGGGACCCGCTCCGGCGATATCGACCCGGCGATCGTTACCTACATGAGACAGGCTGAAAACCTGGATCAGGGTGTTGCGAACGAGATCCTGAACAAAGAGTCCGGCGTCCTGGGCATCTCCGGTGTCTCCAGCGACTTCCGCGACATCGAAGCGGCTGCTGAAGAAGGCAACGAGAGGGCACAGCTCGCACTGAAAGTCTTCGCGCACAAGGTCCGTTTCTACATCGGTGCGTACATTGCTGAGATGAACGGCGTCGATGCGATCGTCTTCACCGCCGGCGTCGGCGAGAACGACATGGGCATGCGCGACATCATCTGCAACGACCTTGGCAACCTGGGCATCAAACTCGACGTTGTCAAGAACCGTGTCCGCGGCAAGGAGATGATCATCTCCCGTGACGACAGCCCGGTCAAGATCATCCTCATCCCGACCAACGAAGAGCTCATGATCGCAAGAGATACCCTCAAGCTGGTCAAAGGCATCGCTTAGTCTCCAAAAAAGGGCGACGGCTTTCAATGAAAAGTGATTGACAAGCCATATCACGTGTCGTATACTATTCACGTTGCGATTCCGTGAGGTGTCGCACCCATGATGGAAATCAAATCTTTTTAAGGAGGTGTAGAGATGGCAGTACCCAAGAGAAAAACGTCCAAAGCGAAAAGGGACAGCAGACGTTCCCAGAACATGAAGATGCATGCGCCCGCGCTTTCGATCTGTCCTCAGTGCCACGAGCCTAAGCTTCCGCATAGAGTTTGTCCGAACTGCAACTATTATGACGGCAAGGACGTCATGGCGGGCAGATAGTCTGACGGCACAAAAGCAAAGAAAAAAGGGACCCGGAGAATGCTCCGGGGCTTTTTATATTCCAAAGCAACACTTGTTTTGTGAAAATGATGTCAAAAGAACATGAAAATACAAAATACAGGGGTTATAATTCTAGTAGGTTAATAAATTCGATAAATAGCCAATTGACGAAAGGAGCGTTCATCTATGATGACACCGCATGCAATGAAATCAGATATCGATTCCGTAATTGAAAAAAACGGCGTCATGGTCATCGACGGTTCGATGTCGACGGCACTGGAAGCGATGGGAGCCGACCTGAACGATGCCCTCTGGACTGCAAAAGTCCTCGCTGCAGAACCGGACCTGGTCAAACAAGTACACAAGAACTATTTCCATGCCGGTGCGGACTGCGGGATCACCGCCAGTTATCAGGCGACGATCCCCGGTTTGATGGACAAAGGATACACCAAAGAAGAAGCGGAATCGCTCATCCGCCGCTCTGTTGAAGTCTTCTGCGAAGCCAGAGACGAATGGTGGCAGGAGGAAGGCGAAGCTGCCGGACGGGCGTATCCGCTCTGCCTTGCCGGAATGGGGCCGTACGGGGTCTATCTGGCGGACGGCTCCGAGTACACAGGCGCTTATATGGAAACAGTGAGCGAAGAAGATCTCTACGCATTCCACTATGAACGGGCTGCCCTGGTCGCGGAAGCAGGCGCTGATGTGCTTCTCTTCGAGACGCAGCCGTCTCTGAAGGAGGCGCTGATCGCTGCCAAGGCCGGTGAAGATCTCGGAAAGGATTACTGGATCAGTTTTTCCTGCCGCGACGGGATGCGCACGAATAGAGGGGAACTTGTCCGGGAGTGTGCGGAGGCGCTGTCCAAGGATCATCCGCATCTCAGGATGATCGGTGTCAACTGCACCAAACCGGAATATATCGTGTCGCTGATCGGGGAACTCAAGAAGGGAACAGATCTTCCTGTCGCTGTCTATCCGAACAGCGGCGAGACCTATGACCCGGTCACGAAGACCTGGACAAAAACAGAAGGCGGTCCCGACTTCGGGGAATACGCGCTGAAATACATGGCTGCCGGCGCGGCTGCTGCGGGCGGCTGCTGCACGACGGTGGAATCGCATATCCGCCAGGTCGTAGATGCCAGAGAACGGTATCTGGCGATGGGCAAACCGAAGAAAGTACAGCTTTAGATAGACATTTACCATATCAGAACCTTTTGAAAGGAGAAATCAGATGGAAAAGAGTCTGCGTACGAAAATGGCACAGGCCTGCGGCTATGAGACAGGGAAGAAGATGGCGGATGCGATGGCATTGACAGTGCCGATCGTGACGCCGATGCATATGTCTTCCGCCTTTATCTACGACGATCTCGAGACGCTGGACGCGGTCTATGAAGAAGAAAAATTCGGTTATATCTATACGCGCTGCGGCAACCCGACGATCGACGCAGCTGCGGAGATGGTCGCACAGGCGGAAAACGGGGAAAGAGCGGTCCTCTTCTCCTCCGGCATGGCGGCGATCATCAATACCATTCTGGCGCACATCAAGACCGGCGATCACATCGTCAGTTCACCGGTGCTGTACGGCGACGTATTCCTTTATCTGAAGGACGATCTGGCGCGCTTCGGGGTCGAGACGACTTTCGTTGATTTCGAGGACAGGGAAGCTTTTGAGGCGGCGTTCCGCCCGAATACCAAACTCGTCTATACCGAAACGATCTGCAACCCGCTGATGGTCGCGGCGGACATTCCGTTTGCCGCCGAGATGGCGCACAAGCACGGCTGCAAACTGATCGTGGACAACTCCTTCGCGACGCCGCCGGTCTGCCGGCCGCTCGATCTTGGCGCGGACATGGTCGTTGAGAGCGTTACGAAGTATCTGTGCGGACACAGCGACATCACCGGCGGGATCTCCTGCGGCAGCAATGAGGACATGACTCCGGTCTTCCATCAGTTCACACAGTCCGGCGCGATCATTGGCCCCTTCGAAGCGTGGCTCCTGATCCGCAGCCTCCGGACGCTGGATCTGCGCATGCGCGCGCATTCAGCCAATGCAAAAGCGGTCGCCGAGTGGCTTGAGAAGCATCCGAAGATCAAGAAGGTATACTATTCAGGGCTCGACAGCTCCCCGTATAAAGAAGTCGCGGACCGGTGCTTTGAGAACGGCATGGCCAGCGGCATGGTCGCATTCGATGTGGAAGGCGGGGAGGAAGGTGCCTGCAAGCTCATCGCAGCCCTTAAGAATGTCAAACTCGTTCCGACACTCGCCAGCTATGCAACGATCATCATCTTCCCGGGCAAGACATCGCACCGCTACATGGATCCGGCGGACCGTGAGGCGGCAGGCGTCTCGATGGGCCTGCTGCGGCTCTCCATCGGGCTCGAAGACCCGGCGGATATCATCGCGGACTTCGAACAGGCGCTCGCGCAGATCTGAGCTGCTGCACGAAACAGCAGTGCAGTGTGGCACGGAAAGAGTGAATGCAAATAAAAGACCCCCGCATGGCATGCGGGGGTCGTCTTTTGTACGAATGGTGTTTACTCTTCGCTGAGCAGGGTCTCCGCGATCTGGACGGTGTTCGTCGCAGCCCCTTTGCGGATGTTGTCGGAAACGCACCAGAAGTTGATGCCGTTCTCGACGGAGAAGTCGCGGCGGATACGTCCGACGAAGACTTCGTTCTTGCCGGCAGCTTCTCTGGCGAGCGGGTATACGCTGTTCGCCGGATCGTCCTGCACGACGATGCCCGGGAAGGCCGCGAAGCACTCTCTGATCTCATCGATGCTTTCGAACGGGGTCTTCAGCTCGACATTGATGGATTCGCTGTGGCTGTCGAAGACAGGGACGCGGACGCAGGTCGCGGTCACCGGGATGGTATCATCACCGAGGATCTTGTGCGTTTCGTTGATCATCTTCATCTCTTCCTTGGTATAGCCGTTGTCGAGGAAGACGTCGATCTGCGGCAGGCAGTTGCCCGCGATCGGGTGGGGGAAGGCTACGCAGGTATCATTGCCCGCCATCCCGTTTTTCAGATCGTTGATGCCCTTCATGCCCGCGCCGGAGACCGCCTGATAAGTCGAATAGACGATGCGTTTGATGCCGTATTTGTCATGCAGCGCCTTCAGGGGCAGCATGGCCTGGATCGTGGAGCAGTTCGGGTTTGCAATAATCCCTTTCTTGACATCTTTAACTGCTTCCGGATTGACTTCCGGAACGACCAGCGGAACATCCGGGTCCATTCTCCACTGGCTGGAGTTGTCGACGACCGTGACACCGTGGGCCGCGGCGATCGGCGCGAACTTTTCGCTGACGCTGCCGCCTGCGGAGAACAGGGCGATGTCGATCGGCTTGTCGAACGAATGCTCGGTCAGTTCCTCGACGACGTAGTCCTTGCCTTTGAAAGTGATGGTTTTGCCTGCAGATCTGGCGGACGCCATGAAGTAGAGGTTCTCAAACGGGAAATCGTTCTCTTCGAGCACCTTGAGGAACGTGGTTCCGACAACACCGGTGACGCCGACAACTGCAAGATTGGGTTTCTTATTCATCATTTGTTCCTCCTGTAAAAATCGAAATTAGAGTTATTATATCATTCGTCTGACAGGGAAACAATGGCTAAATTTCCCACTTTATGGGCGATTCCTGTACACAAGCAACACAAGATGTGGTACAATATTATGAATTATTTTGTGCAAAACACAAAACACCCTGTTGATATTTGACGATGCCGGCCGTGCGTGTGTGAGAACCGCGCAGAGGCTGCATCATCCGGAGGTATATACTTGGAAGCACTGACATACATGAAAGCGATCATTCTCGGACTGGTCCAGGGACTGGCGGAATTCCTGCCGATCTCGAGTTCCGGGCATCTGGCTCTGCTGCAGTACTTTTTCGGGATCGAAGGGGACAGCGTCCTGATCTTCACGGTCCTGCTGCATATGGGCACGCTCGTGGCGGTCTTTGTCGCATATTGGAAAGATATCGTTGAACTTGTGAAAGAGCTTGGCGCAACGATCAAGGACATCTGTACCGGAAAAGGACTGCAGGTCAACAAGAATGAAACGCGCCGGCTTGGCGTGATGATCATCGTGGCGACGATCCCGACGGCAATCATCGGCCTGTTGTTCAACGATCTGTTCGAGTCGTTCTACGCCAGTCTGGTCGCCATCGGCTGCGGTCTTCTTATCACCGGCACCTTGCTGTTCCTCGCGCAGCGCGTCGGTGCGTCCAGGAAGCACGTGATGGAGATGAACTACCGCAACGCCGTCTTCATCGGTGTTATGCAAGGTATCGCGATCACGCCGGGCATTTCCCGCTCGGGTTCCACGCTTTTCGGCGGTCTGCTGACGCAGCTCAACCGGGAGTTTGCCGTCAAGTTCGCCTTCCTGATCTCGATCCCTTCGATCCTCGGCTCTTTCCTGATGGAACTGCCGGATGCGATCGAAATGGGGACACAGGGGATCGCTATGGGGCCTGTCATCGTCGGTATGATCGTGGCGGCAGTCTCCGGCTATGCGGCGATCAAGGCGATGATCCGTGTGGTCGTTGCGAACAAACTGACGATCTTCAGTGGTTATACATGGGTGCTTGGCGCCTTCGTCCTGATTTACGGACTGTTCATTGCTTAATCAATCAGAAAAGGATGGATCATGGCAGAGAAAAAACGCGGACCGGGCAGACCGCCCGGGAGCAAGAATAAAACAACGAACCAGAAAACGACAGCGGCGAAAAGCAAGTCATCCGACCGTTCGTCTTCTTCTGCGAGCAAAAGTACAAAAAAACAGGCCGCACGGGAAACAGACCCGAAGACCAGGATGGTCCGCAATGACATCGCTTCGATCGTGCTGCTCGCGGTGGGCATCTTCCTGATCATCGCGCTGCAGACGCACCTTGCGGGTGCGGTCGGCGGCTTCATCGGCGGCTTCCTCAAGGGTTGCTTTGGTTTTGGCGCATATTTCCTGCCGTACTTTCTGATCATCTACGTCATCCTCGCGATGATCGGCGGCGCGATCCCGTTCCGCGGAAAGACAGCGGTGCTGCTGGTCATCCTGTTTCTGGCGGTCGATCTGCTCAATGCGGTCAGATTCGTCGGAACGGTCAAGTACGGCATCCTTGGGTTCAAGGATATCTACGAGCATGGAAAACTGCTTGAAAACGGCGGCGTCTTCGGTATGTACGCGGGGGGCGGTCTGTATGATCTGCTCGGGAAAGCCGGTTTGATCATCGTCGCTGTGCTGATCGTTCTGATCGTGCTGATGCTCCTGATCAACACTCCGATCAGTGCGTTCTTCGAGAAAGCGCGCGAACGCAAAGCGATGCGTCTGGAGCGCAAAGAACTCAAGCGCGAAGAAGCGCGTATCGCTGCGCAGAAAGAAGCGGCTCTCGAGGCGGAAAAAGCCGCAAAGAAAGAAGCTGTCGCCAAAGCCGGGCGGCAGACAAGCGTTGATTACAAACCACTCTCCGATATCGCGGAACAGATGGCAGCACCGGTGGAAGAACCTGTCCGCCGCGCGCCGAAATCAAACTACGCAAAGGATCTGAAGAAGCTGCCTGACAATCAGAAAAACATCATGCAGATGGTGCAGGACGGCGATCATTTCGGAAAGAAGGAGACCCCGGCCGGATACGGACTCGATGGCAGCGAGCCGGATCATATCGGCAAAGGCTACGAACGTGAAAAGCCGAATATCGTTTCCTTCCGCGACGCACTCGCCATGGAAGACGGTGCGGAAGACAACAAGGCCATGCAGTGGCAGGCGTTTGCGCCTGACGCCCTGCAGGAAGGGACTGCAGTCCCGGGCGGGACGGCGTCGCAGACCGATGCCTACGAGCCGATCGAGAACATCGCCCCGATGAGTCCGGAGGAAGCGGCCGCCAGAGATGCGGTGCTGCAGTCGCAGGATCCCCGGCATATCGGGTTCCTGGACGACAGCAAACTGGCGGAAACGTACCATCCGCAGGAGCAGAAACCTGCCCCGGAACAGCCCCGTACGGAAACACCTGCCGGGACGGCAGCCGCAGCTGCCGCCGCAGTCCGGACAACACCGGCGGAGCCGAAGGCTGAACAGCCGGCGGCGATCCACCGCCCGGCGGAATTCGAGGTCGGCGGAGACAGCGTCGCGACAGCTGCATCGGTGACAGAGAGCAAGGAAAGCGTGGTCGGCACGACCAGACAGGACTACACCTATGCGCTTCCGAAGACAAATCTGCTCAACCCGGTGCCGAAGAAGAGCAAACAGGTCGTCGACCGCCATATGCTGGAGGAACGTGCAGAACTTCTCGAGACGACGCTCGAGAGTTTCGGCGTCAATGCCAAGGTCGTCAACGTCATCGCAGGGCCGTCTGTGACCCGGTATGAAGTCGAACCCGCAAGGGGTGTCAAGGTCAGCAGCATCACCAATCTGTCCGATGATCTGGCGCTCAGCATGCGCGCGCGGAGCATCCGTATCGAGGCACCGATCCCGGGCAAAGCCGCGGTCGGCATCGAGATCGAGAATGAACAACGCGAGATGGTCGGCATCCGCGAGATCCTCGAATCTGAGGAATTCCAGACACACAAGTCAAAACTGGCCTTCACGGTCGGCCGCGATATCGGCGGCAAAGCGGTCGTGGCGGATATCGCCAAGATGCCGCATATGCTCATCGCCGGGGCGACCGGCTCCGGCAAATCGGTATGCATCAACTCGATCATCATCAGTTTGCTGTATAAAGCAACACCGGAGGAAGTCAAGCTTATCATGGTCGATCCGAAGATGGTCGAACTGGGCAATTACAACGGCATCCCGCATCTTCTGATTCCGGTCGTCACCGATCCGACAAAGGCATCGGCGGCACTCCAGTGGGCGGTCGCGGAGATGACGTCCCGCTACAAGAAATTCGCAAGCGCCGGTGTCCGTGATATTGGCGGTTACAATGCCAAGATGGATCAGAGCGGCAAGAAAGAAGAGATCCTGCCGCAAATCGTTATTATCATCGATGAAATGGCCGACCTTATGATGGTCGCCAAGTCGCAGGTAGAAGATGCTGTTTGCCGGCTGGCACAGCTTGCGCGTGCAGCCGGGATGCATCTGATCCTGGCGACCCAGCGGCCTTCGGTCGACGTTATCACCGGCCTCATCAAGGCCAACATCCCGAGCCGGATCGCGTTCATGGTCTCTTCGCAGGTGGACAGCCGGACGATCATCGATATGATCGGTGCGGAAAAACTGGTCGGCAACGGCGACATGCTGTTCAAACCGCAGGATCTGAACAAACCGAAGCGTATCCAGGGCCCGTTCGTCTCCGACGAAGAAGTCGAAAAGGTCATCGCTTACGTCAAGCGCAAGGGCGGGGAGGCACATTACGACGAATCGCTTACCAGCCACCTTGAAAAGGGAACGGCGGCCGGCTTTGACGACGAAGAAGACGAACTCATGATGGATGCGATCGAAACCGTCGTCGACAGCGGACAGGCATCGGTTTCCATGCTGCAGAGGCGTTTCCGCATCGGGTACAACCGTGCGGCACGGATCATCGACGCACTGGAAGACCGGGGGATCATCGGCCCCGCGGACGGGTCCCGGCCGCGGCAGGTGCTGCTCTCGGAAGAAGAATTCCGGCAGATGAAAGAGAACATGTGACCGGAGACAGGAAGAAGCAGGATACAGCAGAATGAATATTCTCATCTACACCCTCGGGTGCCCGAAAAACTTCAATGACAGTCAGGTGGCTGCAGGGATCCTCGAAGCAGCCGGCCACACCGTGACGCTCGCCAACGACGATATCTCGGACAAAGTGGATTTTGATCTGGATTCACCGGAGATGGCTGCCATCGACGCAGTCATGGTCAATACGTGCGGATTCATCAACGACGCCAAAACGGAGTCGATCGAGGCGATTTTTACGATGTCGCAGTACGGCAAACTGCTGATTGTTTCCGGGTGTCTGTCACAGCGCTACGGCGAGGAACTCTATAAGGAGATCCCCGAGGTGGATCTCTTTATCGGAGTCAATGAATACGACCGCCTGCCGGCATTGCTGGAGGCGTATGAAGGCAGCCGCCAGATGCATATCCGCCCGTACACCAAGGAACTGGAATCTCCCTGCCGCAAGCTTGCCGGCGTACATTACGCGGCGACCGTCAAGATCTCGGAAGGCTGCAATAACGCGTGTACGTTCTGCGCCATCCCGGGGATCCGCGGACCGTACCGCAGCCGCCCCAAGGAAAAGATCATCGCAGAAGTGCGTCATCTGGCGGAAGAGGGGGTCAGGGAGATCATCCTCATTGCGCAGGATACGACGACGTACGGCATCGATCTTTACGGCAGACTGGCACTGGCGGAGCTGCTGCGCGATCTCTGCCGCATCGACAAGATCCGCTGGATCCGCATCATGTACTGCTATGAGGACCGCATCACCGATGAACTTATCGAGACGATCGCGCAGGAAAAAAAGATCTGCAAATACCTGGATATCCCGATCCAGCACATTTCCGACGGGATCCTGAAAGCGATGCGGCGCCGTTCGGACGGCGCTATGATCCGGGAACGGCTCGCGAAGATCCGCGCAGGCATCCCGGGCGTGCACATCCGTACGACACTGATCGTCGGCTTCCCGGGAGAAACGGAAGAAGACTTCGAGGAACTGCTTGATTTCGTTGAAGAACAGCGGTTTGAGCGTCTTGGCGCGTTCATGTATTCGCCCGAAGACGGCACACCTGCCGCGCAGATGCCCGGGCAGATCGATGAAGCGGTAAAAGCGGAACGGCTCGACGCGGTCATGCGCAGACAGGTGGAGATCTCGCTGTCGCGCAACGAGGAAAAGGTCGGCCGTATCCTGGATGTGCTCGTGGAAGGAGAGGACGAAGAAGAAGGATGCTACATCGGCCGGACCGGGTACGATGCTCCGGGGATCGACAACAATGTGCTGTTCTCGAGCAAACGGGTCCTGCACCCCGGCGAATTTGTCAAAGTGCGCATCACCGATGCGTTCGATTATGATCTGGTAGGGGAAGCCACTGAACAGTGACGGAAAGGATAACTGACTTATGAATCTGCCAAACAAACTCACCATGGCGAGGATCCTCGCCGTACCGGTATTCATCGTTCTGTATCTGCTGGGGCACAATGTCATCGCGACGATCGTGTTCGTCCTGGCAAGCCTGACGGACATGCTGGACGGCCAGATCGCGAGAAAGCGCGGTCTCGTCACTAATTTCGGCAAGATCATGGATCCGCTGGCGGATAAGATCCTTGTGTATTCCGCCTTTATCTGTCTGGTCCAGGTCGGGATCGTGCCCGGCTGGATGCTCGTTATCATTCTGTTCCGCGAATTCATCGTCTCCGGCCTGCGCACTGTCGCGGCGGCGGACGGCACGGTCATCGCGGCGGGGAAGACCGGCAAACTGAAGACGGTCCTGCAGATGATCGCGGTACCGCTTCTGCTGCTCAACAACTGGCCGTTCTCCTACATCGGTATTCCGGGTGATCAGATCTTCCTCTGGGCATCTCTGGTCATGACGATCGTCAGCGGGGTGGAATATGTATATGAGAACCGCAGTGTCTTTTTGAAAGGAGGCATCTGATGCGGGCAGCACTTATCAGTGTCGGGACCGAACTGCTCATGGGGCAGACGGTCAACACCAATGTTGTTTATCTTTCCCAGCAGCTCAATCTGCTGGGATTTGACGTTCTGTATCATCATACGGTCGGCGACAATCCGGCGCGGCTGCGCGAAGTGATCGATCTGTCGCGCAGGGACTGCGACCTGATCCTGACAACGGGCGGGCTGGGGCCGACACAGGACGATCTGACCAAGGAGATCGCATGCGAAGCGTTCCATGACACGCTGGTGCTCCACGAGCCGTCCATGGCCGCGCTGAAAGAAGCCTTCTGCAAACGTCACCGGCACATGACTGACAACAATCTCAAACAGGCGTATATGCCGACCCGTGCCGTGGTCTTCGATAACGATCAGGGCACAGCCCCAGGTTTCGCACTGGAGGACGGCGGCCAGTATATCCTCTGCATCCCGGGACCGCCCAGGGAAATGAAGGCGATGTATGAACGCCGCGTCAGACCTTTCCTGGAAGAGGTCGGAGAGGGCGGCACTGTATATTTCCGAGACATTATGACTTACGGGATCGGTGAATCGCAGCTTGAGACAGCCCTGCTGCCGCTGATCGACGGGCAGACGGATCCGACGTTCGCAACCTACGCGAAAGAAGGAGAGAGTTATCTGCGCATTGCCAGCAAAGACCGGGATCCTGCCGTTGCCCGCAGCCGGGTGGAAGCGGCGATTAAGAACGTGAGACAGATCGTCGGGGCGTTTATCTACAGTACAGACGGCGGCACCCTGCCGGAAACGGTCGGGGCGAAGCTGCTCGAGCAGGGCCTTACGATCTCGTCGGCGGAGTCCTGTACAGGCGGGATGTTCGCGTCGGCACTGATCGCGATCCCGGGCATTTCGTCGGTCTTCGACCGGGGCCTTGTCACGTACAGCAACGAGGCGAAGATGGCGGAGCTCGGCGTCCGGGAAGAAACGCTGGCTGCACACGGTGCGGTCAGCGAAGAGACAGCCCGCGAAATGGCGGACGGGCTGTACCGCGTCTGCGGCAGCGATATCTGTGTCAGCGTGACGGGTATCGCCGGCCCGGAGGGCGGCAGTGCCGAGAAACCGGTCGGGCTTGCCTATATCGGACTCTGTTTCCGCGGGCAGACGGAGGTGTACCGCGTAGAACCGCGCAACGTCAGCCGCGCCTGGAACCGCAACAAATCCATGCTGGAGATGTTCTGGCATGTGTACGAGCTTCTTGAAAAGGTGTCTCAGGACGGGTATTATGATGCTAGGAGCTGACGAAGAGCAGCAATAACCGATTCCTATCAGTAAACGAACAGGCTGGAGTGATCGCTATGAATATGGTTGATATCATCATCAAAAAACGCAACGGCAATGCGCTGACAAAAGAAGAGATCGAATGGTTCGTGCAGGCCTATACGAACGGGGAAGTGCCGGACTACCAGGCTTCTGCGCTTCTGATGGCGATCTATTACCAGCACATGAACGAAGAGGAAACCAACGTCCTGACGAAGGCGATGCAGGACTCCGGGGTAACGATGGATCTGTCCGGGATCCCCGGGATCAAAGTGGACAAGCACAGCACCGGCGGGATCGGCGACAAAACGACGATGATCGTGGCGCCGCTCGCGGCTGCCTGCGGTGTCCCGATCGCCAAGATGAGCGGGCGGGGGCTTGGGATGACAGGCGGAACGATCGACAAACTTTGTGCGATCCCGGGGTTTGAAGTAGCCGTGAAGCCGGAAGACTTCATTGAGAACGTGCGTGAGAAGGGGATCGCTGTGGTCGGTCAAAGCGCTGATCTTGCCAAAGCGGACAAACTGCTTTACGCGCTTCGGGACGTCACCGGAACGGTCGATGAGCCGAGCCTGATCGCGTCCAGCATCATGAGCAAAAAGCTCGCGTCCGGAGCGGATGCGATCCTGCTTGATGTCAAGTGCGGCAGCGGCGCATTTATGCAAACAGAAGAAGCAGCCAGGGATCTGGCAGAACGTATGGTGCGGATCGGCAACGCCGCCGGCAAACGGACGATCGCGGTCATTACCGGCATGGAGCAGCCGCTCGGGCAGGCTGCGGGCAACAGCTGCGAGGTCGTTGAAGCCATCGAGACACTCAAAGGCAGAGGCCCGGAAGATATCACTGCGCTTTCGCTGCATCTGGCATCGCTGATGGTATTGCTCGGCGGCAAAGCGGATGATTTCGACAGCGCGCGTGTGATGGCTGAAGAAGCGCTCTTAAGCGGCCGCGGTCTCGATAAGTTCCGTGAAATGATCGCTGCGCAAAATGGCAACGAGATGGTCATCGACGACATCAAGCTGCTCCCAAGACCGGCGCATGCAGTGGATATCCTTGCGCAGGAGAGCGGTTATGTGACCGCCCTCGACGCTTCGCTGGTCGGCGCTGCGGTCCAGAAATCCGGTGCAGGCCGTGCGCGCAAAGAGGATGAGATCGATGAGAGCGCCGGTGCCTATCTGTACATCAAGACCGGCGGCAAGGTCAATAAGGGAGACCGTCTCGCAAGGCTTTTCGGAGCAGACGCGGAGAAGATCAGAGAAGCGGCAGGCGATCTCAGGGCAGCGTATCAGATCGGCGAAGAAGCGCCTGCAGCCGGACGGCTCATCATTGATACGATCGGAGTCTGAAGCGGTTCTTCCGGGAACGGAACGGTGTCGTTTGACTTTCAGCACTATATAATGTTAGAATCTTTCTGAACTGGTCCATTTGTTTGTTGTTTTTGTGTGTCAAAAGCAGGACGAATGGATTTTTACTATCCTGCCGGGCGCACTGGCGCATAATGGTGAAAAAATGAATGAAAGACGTATAAAACGTGTCAGAAGAATACCTCTGTTGCTGCTTGCCTTGTGCATGGTGCTTTTTGTGCTACCTGCGCCTGCAGCGGCGGCATCGGGCATCGCGACCCTTTCCGGTGCCAATTATCCGCCGTCCTCCATGGAAGAAGGGTCTTCGTTCAGTATCACAGGAACGATCAACTCCACCCAGTCGCTGGAGGTCGTTACGGTCGGCGTCGTCAGTGACGCGACCGGGAAATGGGTGGACAGCGCCACCTATAAAGCGACACCGAAGACGAAAGTATTCAACATCGCCACCGCTGATTCCCATATCAAATTCGGCACATTGCCGAAAGGTTCTTACTCCTACCGGATCGCGGTCAAGTATTCCGGAGGGACTTCCGAATACCTGCTCAGCAAGCCGTTCTCGGTAGATGCTGCGCAAGTGGAGTCTTCCTTCACACTGCAGGACGAGGCGGTGCCGGTCAGCATCAAGGAAGGAAGCAGCTTTTCGGTGGCCGGAACGATCACCTCCGCGGCCAGACTGCTGGTGGTGACGGTCGGCGTGGTCGACAGCTCCGGCAAATGGGTCGATGCGGTAACTTACGCAAACCGCGCGGTGAACAGCAAGACGTTTGATATTTCGGAAGCCAACGCCTCACTGGATTTCAGCAGTCTGGAAGAGGGGACATACAGTTACCGTGTAGCCGTCAAGGATGCGAATAATACTTCAAAGTATCTCATTTCAAAGTCTTTCACTGTAACAGAAGGCGATTCTGCTTTCACGCTGACAGGGGAGACCTATCCGACGGCTCTGATGACCGGAGACTCGTTCTCTCTGTCCGGGAAGATCACTTCGGCGCTGCGTCTCGAGACCATCACGATCGGGGTCGTTGACGAGAAGACCGCCAAGTGGGTGGACGGCGCCACCTTCACCGTAAGGTCACCGGGTACAAAGACCTATGATGTTTCCGCAGCTGACGAATCGATCCGGTTCGGCTCTCTGCCGGAAGGCTCGTATACCTATCGGATCGCTGTCAAAGACAAAAAAGGGACATCCAAGTATCTGCTCAAAAAGCCGTTTACGGTCACAGCATTCAAACTGAGCGGGGATAACAGCCCCGCCGCCAGCATGACGCAGGGCACCGCATTCAGCCCCAAGGGGACGATCACCTCGGGGAGGAAGATCGAAACGGTCACGGTCGGCGTTGTCAGCGGCGCGACCGGAAAGTGGGTCTACGGCGCCACCGCTAAAGCGGAACCGGGCAGCAAGTCGTTTGATGCAGCCTCGGTGGCTTCGTCGATCGATTTTACCAATCTTCCGGCGGGCAGTTATACCTACCGGATCGCGGTGCGCGATGAGAGCGGCTTTACCAAGTACGTGAAGAAAACCAGTTTCACCGTCAAAGCGTCGTCCGCGTCCGCGTCCGGATTCGCTGTCTCCGGCGCGCGGTATCCGGAAGACATGTATATCGGCGTTCCTTTCAATGTCGCCGGTATCGTTACTTCCCAGCAGACGATCGATCTGGCCACAGTCGGCGTTGTCAGCAAAAAGACCGGCAAATGGGTCAGCGGGGCGTATTATCAGTTCAAATCGCCCAAGTCAAAGACGATCGATATTTCCAAAGCCGCATCGTCGATCAAGATCCAGAATCTCCCCGCAGGTGAGTATACGTTCCGGATCGCGGTCCGTGATGTGAAGGGAACGACCAAATACGTCATGATCGAGCCGTTCAAACTGAGCGGCCTGGATGCCTTTGAGACATACCTCAGCCAGCAGGGATTTCCGAAGACCTACTGGCCGGCGTTGAAAAAGCTTCACAGTGCACACCCCACGTGGCAGTTCCTGCCTGCCAAGACAGGGATGACCTTCGACACGGCACTCTCCAAAGAAGCGGGAAAGAATTACTCGACGACCTATGAAGTCACCCCCACATATTCGAAGGGGAACGAACTGAAATACTATCTCGATCCGCGCAACTATCTGACGGAGGAATACATCTTCGCCTTCATGGATCACCGGTATCTTGCCGCCGCGAGCAGCACCGCATCGGTCAAACGGCTGGTATCCCATAACAGCAGCTGCTTCATGAATAACGATACCTTTATCGGTTATCTGACAACAGGCGGACAGACCGCGGGCATCAATCCGACCGTCCTCGCTGCGATGATCGTGCAGGAGCAGGGGTGGACAGGCGGTTCCAACGACCTGATCAGCGGCAGCTACACCGGTACGATCAAGCTGAAGAGCGGCGTACTCAGCCTGAAGGGGTATTACAACTACTTCAACATCGGTGCCTACTACGGGAGTGTTTTCACAGGAACGAGCTACTCCACGGTCGTGAACGCGACACGGCGCGGTCTGTGGTGGGCAGCCGGAGAGCCGAACTATAACGGTGTTGTGCAGAGCACCACGTTCAGCCGTCCGTGGAAGACAAAGAAAGCAGCACTGCAGGGCGGTGCCCAGTGGTACAAGTACTACTATGTAGACAAGGGGCAGAATACGTTCTATACCAAGAAGTTCAATGTCTGCAACGGGACGGCGAATGCGGGCGAACATCAGTATGAGACCTACATCGCCGGCGCGGCGCAGGAGGGGAAGATCCTCGGTTATGCCTATACCGGCAGTGAAAAGAACCTGAAGTTCTACATCCCGGTCTACAACGGCATCGACAGTGTCACACAGGTCAAGAAACCGTACTGATCCGGGAACGGCAGTGCCGTGAACAGTGATAAAAAAAGGGCGTATCCCGCAGGATACGCCTTTTCTGATGCATCGTTCTATTTCAGGTTCTCCGGGTTGAGCGGCAGGAGTTCGTCGATCACGAACAGACCGTCTTTACGGATCAGCACATCATCGAACCAGATCTCGCCGCCGCCGTATTCCGGCCGCTGGATCTGCACGAGATCCCAGTGGACAGCGGATTTGTTGCCGTTCGGGGCGTCGTCATAGCACATGCCGGGTGTCAGGTGGAAGCTGCCGCAGATCTTTTCGTCGAAGAGGATGTCCTTCATCGGCTCGAGGACATACGGGTTGACACCGATCGCGAACTCACCGAAATACCGTGCGCCTTCATCCGTATCGAGCATCGCGTTGATGCGTTCGTTGTCGTTGGCGGTCGCTTTGACGATCTTTCCGTCTTTGACCTCAAAGACGATGTTTTCGTAGGTAAAACCGTCTTCCAGGGACGGCGTGTTGTAGGCGATGGTGCCGTTCATACTCTCGCGCACAGGGGCGGTGTACACTTCGCCGTCAGGAATATTGCATTCGCCTGCGCATTTGATCGCAGGGATACCCTTGATTGAGAAAGTCAGATCGGTGCCGGGCGCCACGAGGCGGACCTTATCCGTGTGTTCCATGAGGTCTTTCAACGCGTCCATGGCTTTGTCCATTTTGCTGTAATCAAGCGTGCAGACGTCATAATAGAAGTCCTCAAAGGCCTCCCGGCTCATATTGGCCATCTGCGCCATCGCATTGTTCGGGTAGCGCAGAACGACCCATTTGCTGTTGTTCACGCGCTCATCGGTGACCGGTGTCATGATGCGGTTGTACAGATTCATTTTCTCGTGCGGCACATCGGCGAGTTCCGTCAGGTTATCCGCGCCGCGCACGGCGATGTAAGCGTCCATCTGCTTCATCAGAGCCAGTTTGTTGTCCGCGTCCAGCTGCAGCTGCTGTTCCGTTGCGCCGAAGAGCAGTTCGCGCAGAATGGTGCTGTTGCGTTCGTAAACAAAAGGCTGACCGCCTGCCAGATAGACCTCTTTGATGATCTGCCGGATGAGCGGGGTGACTTCGCTGCCTTCAAAGTCGATCAGGATCTTCTCGCCCTCCTCGAGGCGGCAGCTGTAATGAACGAGCAGATGAGCAAGTGTTTTGATGCGCGGGTCCATAGATGTCCTCCTTTATGGAATCGCTTTCGCGAATGGTAACAGTTTGCAATGTCCGCTACGCGGACTGTTCCAGTATATCCGAATCGCAGCGGTAAAACAACAGGCGGGCGGTCCGCCGGTCTGTTTCGTTCGCCGCACTTTATGGTATAATGATGCATATCCTTGAGAAGAAACGGAGCATTGTGATGAAAAAGATCCTGATCTACGGAGACAGCAATACTTACGGATTTGATCCGCGGGACGGGTCATTTGGCCGGTACGACGCACGGTACCGGTGGCCGGACATCCTTGCGGCGAGATACCGGGACACCTTTACAATCGTGGCGGACGGTCTCAACGGGCGGCAGATCCCGGCGACACCGATCGGACAGAGCGCGGTGGATAAGTGGATCCGGCTGGAATCGCCGGTCGATATGTTCATCTTCATGCTCGGATCCAACGACCTGCTCTGCATGGCCAATCCTGATCCGAACGGGGTGGCGTGGCGCGCCGACAGATTCGTCAGGCATCTGTACGAATCCAAGAAGAACGGTCTTTCGCCGCTCAAGATCCTCATGATCGCCCCGCCGGCGATGGCGCTCAAAGAGGTCCCGTACTACCGCCGGTACGACACGACGGACGGGAGGTTTTCCCAGGCGCTGTTCGAGGTGGCGGAAGAACATGAGATCCGCTTCCTGGATGCCGCAGGCTGGGAGATCCCCATGGCGTACGACAACGTGCACCTTTCGGAACTCGGGCATGAAGTCTTTGCCGAGATCCTGGCGCAGCAGCTGTTCGAGCCATGGCTGGCCGAGATGCGGCAGGCAGGGGACGCTTAGCCGGAACAAAGCAACAGCAAGAAAAAACCGGTGTCCTGTGAGGGGCACCGGTTTTTTAATACTCTACAGTCTCGCGACACCGGAGGCTCTGGCGGGTTGGGCGGCCGCCTTTGCGACAGCCGGACCGACCTTCGGATGGAACGCCGTCGGGATGATGTAGTCAGCGCAAGGTTCCGCGTCGGGGGTGAGGTCCGCCAGCGCGTGCGCGGCCGCGATCTTCATCTCT
>JAILFI010000013.1 GCA_024697655.1 Clostridiales bacterium | reverse complement strand
CGCAGCGCCCCGCAGGATGCCGTCCGCATGGTCTTCGCGGAAGATCGCGATGATCATCTTTTTGGCTTGCGCCAGGAAAACTTCTTTGCGGTTGATAAAGAATGCGCAAACGATCACGCCGATGAAGAAATTCATGATCGTGCCGAGGATCCCGAGGATGCTCTCCGAGATCGTCGCCAGAATACTGTCATAACGCGGCAGCAAAGTGGACTGGACCCAATCTGTAAAGGAACCGCCGGCCTGGCTGATCAGCGCCTCCGCCTGTGCTTTGAAACTGCTTGGCAGATGGTTTGCACTGTCCTGCAAAAATAGCACGACATTACGTATATACGCCGGCATCTCCTTAGCAATGACGGTCACGCTTTCGATCAATTGCGGGATGATCAGATACAGCAGCGCCCCGATCACGAAGAAGATCATCATGATACTGATGAAAGTCGCGATGCCTTTTGATACGGTCACCGAGATGTCCCTGCCGCGGATCTCAGGCCACCTGATCTTTCCGAAACCGCGTATGCAGACGTTGTATAAAGGACAGACCAGATATGCCATCACGAGTCCGTATACAAACGGCATCAGGATATGAGCAAATGACGAGATCCCGGCGATAAGCCCCTGATATCTGAAGACGACAAAGAAGAAGGCGACCGCAGCCATCAAGGCCAGCGCCCCCGTCAGTCCCCATTTGAAATATGGTGATTGCCACTTCTTTGAGCTCATCTGTTCCTCCGGAAACATACTAATACATTTATAATATACACCATTAAAAATGGATTTTGTGTGGCTGATAAAGAAAGTCAAATATTTTTTAAAAAAGGTGTTGCATATTTATTCATGTTTATGTATAATCATCCCATCGGGCACGAAAAGCCCGCAGACAACTTGCTAAACTAACGTGAATAAAAAAGCAAAGGAGTATCAATCATGGCAATCAAGAAAGTAGTAATGGCGTATTCCGGCGGTCTCGACACATCCGTCATCATTCCATGGCTCAAAGAGAACTATGACGATCCGGAGATCATCGCGGTTTCCGGTAATGTCGGACAGGCGGACGAACTGGAAGGTCTCGAAGAGAAAGCCCTTAAGACAGGCGCTTCCAAACTCATCGTCGCCGATCTGATCGACGAGATGGTGGATGAAGTCATCATCCCCTCCCTCAAGATGGATGCGGTATATGAGAAATACATGCTGGGCACAGCGTTCGCGCGTCCGGTCATCGGCAAAAAGCTCGCAGAGATCGCACTCGCGGAAGGCGCGGACGCCATCGTCCACGGCTGCACCGGCAAAGGCAATGACCAGGTACGTTTCGAACTGGCGATCAAACGGTACGCACCCGGCATGAAGATCATCGCGCCCTGGCGTGAGTGGGACATCAAGAGCCGTGACGAAGAGATCGATTATGCCGAAGCGCATGACGTGCCCCTCAAGATCAGCCGCGAGACCAGCTATTCCAAAGATAAGAACATCTGGCACCTGAGCCACGAAGGTCTGGATCTGGAAGATGTCGCCAACGAACCGAAGTACGACGATCCGAGCTTCCTGGAACTGGGCGTTTCCCCCGAGCAGGCTCCGGATGAACCCACCTATATCACCCTCGACTTCGAAGCCGGCGTCCCAGTCGCTTTCAACGGCGAAAAGATGAAGGCTTCCAAGATCATCGAAGCGCTCAACGAAGTGGGCGGCAAGAACGGCATCGGCATCGTCGACCTGGTCGAGAACCGTCTGGTCGGCATGAAGGACCGTGGTGTCTACGAGACTCCCGGCGGCACCATCCTCTACTTCGCGCATGAACAGCTCGAGATGATCACCGTCGACAAGGACACCATGCATCTGAAGAGCAAACTGGCTGTCGACTTCGCGGATCTCATCTACAACGGCAAATGGTACAGCCCCATGCGGGAAGCGCTCTCCGCTTTCGCAGACAAGGCGAACGAGCATGTCACCGGCACCGTCAAGCTCAAGCTTTACAAGGGCAACATCATCCCGGCCGGCATGACCTCTCCCTTCTCACTCTACTCGGAAGAACTCGCAACATTCGACGAATCCGACTACGACCAGGCCGCGTCCAAGGGCTTCATCGATCTGTGGGGGCTGCCCACGATGGTCGAAGCGCTGCGTGAACAGGGCAAACTGAAGTAGTTGATACATCCTTTGCGATTTCTATATGTATCAAAAGAGAGACGGCACCTCCCCTGGTGCCGTCTTTCGATTGCAGTCATCGTTTTAGTTAAAACCGGTCGCTGTAATTCAGCATCCCCCGCAGGCGTCCGTGCGGATACTTCTTCTTTCCCCCGTCGCCGCCGGTTCCGTCTTCCCGGTCACGGATATAGCGGATACCGCATTCGAGCCGTTCTTCGTCCGTGCGTACAACAGCGTATGAGGGCGGTCTGCCGTCCCTGGGAAGACTGGTGCTGCCGGGATTGAGGATCACGATGCCTTCCGGCGATTCTTCATACAAAGAGCAGTGTGTATGCCCGTAGAACACGGCCTTGCATCCTTTTTCCATCGCTGCATAGACGAGCCGGTCCTCGCTCCATCTGGCATCGCGCAGATGTCCGTGTGTCAGGAGGATCTTTCCGTATTCCGTCTCGAGGATCTTCTCCGCCTTTTCCAGCCGCATGCAGCCGTCCATATTGCCCGGGACAGAGATCATATCCAGTCCGTGGCGCTCCGCCAGGATCTTCGCATCCTGTTCGTAATCGCCAAGATGGACGAGCATATCGATATCATCCATCCTGTCGATGACTTCCGAGATAGGTCCGATGCGTCCGTGTGTATCGCTGATGACCAGTAATTTCATGCTGTCTTTCCTTTTTTCCTTGTGCTACTCTACGTCCACGATCATAACGCCATCGACTGCGTTCACGCTGTCGACGACCGAGGAAACTTCCTTTTTTCGCGGCAGCCGCAGCCGCACATTGAACGCGATACCCTCCTGCGTTATCACGCTGCTGCGGGAAAAGTCGATGTCCTCGATCGCGCGGCTGTTTTCCTTCAATACAGCCATCACTTCTTTGAATGCCGGCCGGTCAGTCACCTCGATGTACAGTGCCAGATTGCCCGCTTTCCGGTAGATTGCTTCCTCAATGTGCGACAGCAGATCCAGACTGATATAGATCAGGACCGTCCCGATCAGCGCACCGGAATAGAAACCGATCCCGATCGCA
>JAILFI010000005.1 GCA_024697655.1 Clostridiales bacterium | reverse complement strand
TAAGCCGCGAGGACGGTTCTTCCACCCTCATCCGCTGCTCATTAATTTCATAGTAATTCAATCGGTTAAAGTTAATTGATACAATAAAGCCATCCGAATCATACGGAGGGCTTTTTTGATGCAGATCTTACAAAAAGAACGGTTGCTGTTTCTTGTACAGTGCGACAATCTGGATGGCGAACAGATCGCTCCGGCTATGGAAAGCCTCTATGAGGCCGGCGTTAAAAATGTACAGCTGCTGTCTTCTCTTACAAAAAAGGGAAGGCCGGGCTACGTGTTTCTGATCGATGGCGATGAGGCGTCGGCGGATGCGGTCGAATCGGTCATTCTGAAGGAACTCGGGGTCACCGGCTGGCACCGCATCGGCGCGCAGCATCGCTACGTAGCGGTGGACATCCTGCGCCGAACCGTGCAGCTGCAGACCGTGCAGGGCACACAGACTGCGGAAGTGCTGTACAAGCAGTCTTCTGCAGATCCGCAGCGCATCCGGCCGGAGTATGAAAGCTGCCGGAAAATCCGCGCGCTGCTGGCAGAACAGGGGGTCTTCGTTTCCCTGCCTCTGGTGCGCCAGAAACTGACCGAGGCATTCACAGAAGATGCGGACGGCCGCAAAACCCTCTTTTTCTGAACCGATAGAAAGGTGTGACAATTATGGACGACATGAGGACCAAAACCATCTCTGCCGTGGAATTTGCGGCGCTCAGTGATATCGACAACCTGACTTCAGACCGGCTGCAGGCGCTGGTCGGGGGTCACGGCATGCTGACCCTCTCCATTTACGGCGTGATGGACATCATTGCGGAAGAGCTGAAAAAAGGCGCGGAGCTGAAGATGACCAACGCCAACGCAGTGCGCATTCCCGTACAGGACCTTGCGCAAAAATGCATCGCGCTCTGCCTGAAAGGCGGCTGCGACGAGGCGAACGCGGCGCTGATCACAGCGGTCGCGCTGTACCTGTCCGGTTCCAACGCCCAGGTGGGCATCCCCGCGGGCAACCGCAAGCTGGGCGCCATGACCCGCATCCTGGCGGGCAACTCCCGCTGCGGCGTTTCCAATATCCCCACGGCGAAGATCAGCAACAAGATCTCCGGTTTTGCGGCGGTGCAGGCCATCTATCAGGCGATGCACGACTGTACGCTGACGACGATCACCGGCGCCGATCTCGATCCGAGCCTCGCGGGCAGCGCGCTCTACGGGCACGGCGCCCTGGGCGAGGATCTGATCTATCCGCAGCTGGCCGCCAACGGCGCCCGCATCGGCACGGAAGCCATGATCGACGCCTATACGGGCAGCGGTATGGTGCCGCATCCCTTTACCTGCGCACTCTTCGGCGCGGCGGCGATCCTGGAGATCGTGCACCCGGACGCCGAGGTGAGCGAAGAGATCGGCCCTTACGGAAAATACAACACCTGCCTGCACGCGGGCAGAGCAGCAGCCAAGGCGGCCGGTCTGCCGGACAAACTGCACATCCGCGGCTCGAACGAAGAAGTGGATACCGGCGCGCTGATCGGCGATCTGGGGTTGATCTTAAAGGATGTAGGCGGTCCGTCCGTCATCGGCATGATGGCGCTGGATGAATTCATCAGCATATTCGCGGAGGGCCTGGCCGGAAGTTCGTTCAGCATCTGCAATTCTCCGCTGGGTCACAGCGGCGGCGCGGCCGTGCTGCTCCTGAAGCTGCTGCAGTACTACGACTGGGACGAGGAGAAGGCCATCGGTGTTCTCGTGGATCACCGGACGAAAAAGAACGTGAACCCGGAGATGGCCATGTGCGGCATCAACATCACGGTGCGCAAGGCGGAGCAGCTCACGAGAGGCCCGATCTCCGCCATGCTCATCAAAGCGACGGAGCCGTACCGCTACGCCGCGATCCACAGGCGCTGCGAATACGCCTACGACCAGCTGAAGGCGGGCAAGACCCTGGCGGAAGTCGTTGCGGCGCTGGAAGATGCGAAACTGCATCTGACGGAGCAGAACGCGAACCGCCTGTTTACCAAGGCATTCGGCGAGCCGGTGACCGTTAAGATCCTGGATCTGCATCCCGGCGCGCGGCGACAGAAGAGCAAGATGGCCCTGAAATATCTAGCCTTCGACGGTTACTTTAAGGTCGAGGTAACAAGGGGCGATAAGCATGTGATTTTAGACGGCCTGCAGGACAAGGTCCTTCCGGCCTTTGCAAAAGGCGAGCTGAACCGCGAAGAAGTCGCATGGGCGCTTCCTATCGCCTGCCCCATCTGCGAAGAGCAGATGCTCTCCGGCAATCACCTGGAGAACATCGTGATCCCTGCGGCCATGGCGGTAGTTCTCGACCTGCATGACCCCAAAGAAGCCGCAGATATCGCCTGCGATACGGCGGTCATCACGGGCAGCATCCCCGGCTGCAAAGCCCCGGCGCGCAAGGTGGCAGAACTTGCAAAGAACATCCTGAGTGTGGGATACGAACCGTTTTAAGGCGTCTGAATCGCGCGGTACATCGCAAATTTATAAGTCACTATTAATTTCGATAGTGACTTTTTTCTTGCCAGTAAGTCTGCTATGATGAGCGTGTAAGGAGGCCTCTTACGATGTATCAGAAAAAACTCGAAGCCGATATCCGCTGCCCGCTGGAATACGGGATGGAGATCTTCGGCGGCAAATGGAAATCGCGTATCCTGTGCGTGCTGGCTGCGGAAGGCGTGCTGCGCTACAGCGGGATCCGCAGGGAAATGGTGAACATCACGGACGCCGTGCTGGCGTCGACGCTCAAGGAACTGATCGCTGACGGTCTGGTGGCGCGGAAATCGTACGACGAGATCCCGCCCCGCGTGGAATATTCGCTCACGGAGAAGGGCCGTTCGGTCGTGCCCATCCTGCAGAGCATCTGCAAATGGTCCGGGATGTTCTACAAAGACGACGCAGATACCTATATGGAACGCTGCCGCGTCTGCGACCACATCTGACAGGCCCTCCGGCCGGAAAGGAAAGACAACCATGAAGATCACAAAGATCGACCTCTTATATTCTCAGCCCGTAGAAGACTGCTGGCGGCCGGTATTCTGCCGTGTCCACACGGATGAAGGCATCTACGGCGACGGCGAAGTCGCCCTGTCGTTCGACGACATCACCCACGCTGCGTTCGGCATGATGCAGGATATGGCGAAACTGCTCATCGGGATGAACCCTCTGGAGCACGAGGTGATCTGGGACAAACTGTACCATAAGACCTTTTTCGCCTTGAACGGCGGACCGGTCGTCTTCGGCGCCATTTCCGCCTTCGATATCGCCTGCTGGGACATCAAGGGCAAGAAGTACGGCGCGCCGCTGCACGAACTGCTGGGCGGTAAGATCAGAAGCGAGCTGCGCTGTTACGCGTCCCAGCTGCAGAACGGCTGGCCCGATGCCCGCAAGCCCTGCGCGGTGCCCGATGATTACAGGGCAGTTGCGCAGACGGCGCTCGACAGAGGGTTCGATGCGGTCAAGCTGAATTTTACGACGTTTCAGCCGGACGGCGTACGCTACAGCAAGAACGATCAAGCACCGTATCTGAAAAGGGATTACCTGCGGGTCATCGAGGAAAGGGTGAAGGCAGTGCGCGAAACGCTGGGCCCTGACGGCGACATCATTCTGGAGAACCACTGCTACACGGACAAGGAGTCGGCCGTGCAGATGGGGAACGCGGTCAAGCCCTACGGCATCATGTACTTCGAGGAACCCGTAGCGCCGCATGCGGATCTGCTGGCCTACGTGCATAAGAATACGGGCATCCCCGTGGCGAGCGGCGAGCGCATGTATTCACGCTGGCAGTTCAAGGAGCGTCTCGACAAGGAAGCGATCCAGGTGATCCAGCCGGATATCGGCACCTGCGGCGGTGTGACCGAATGCAAGAAGATCTGCGACATGGCTTACGTATACGAAGCTGCCGTACAGATCCACGTCTGCGGCAGCCCGCTGATGACAGCGGTGTCGCTCAACCTGGAATCCGTGCTGCCGCACTTTATCATCCATGAGTACAATGTCAACACGGTGATGCCGAAGATGCTGGCGTTAACGAAGATCGATTACCAGCCGGAAAACGGGTATTTCTCCGTGCCGGATCTTCCGGGTATCGGCAACGAGATTTCTGATGAAGCGTTCAAAACCTGCGAAGTCGTGACGGTAGAGTAGGCGT
>JAILFI010000209.1 GCA_024697655.1 Clostridiales bacterium | reverse complement strand
AGGAACGGAGCTGCTTCCGCCTCCGTCACAGCCCGCGCTTTTTCTATCATCGCAGCGGTACTCACAGAGCGGATCGCAAGACCGAACGATTCCTGTAAAACTGTTTCCTCCGCCGCACCGAAAGAGAAGCCCTCCGGCGGTTCTCCCACCAGAAGGAGCGTTTTCCCGCATACCTTCCTAAGTGCAGACAGCGCCCGCATATATGCTGCGAGCAATCTTCCGATACTCTCTTCGGAAGGATCTCCCAGAATGTGCCGGTATCTGATCCGTCCGTCCATGTACAGACGGTTGGCCGCCGCGAAGGCGCCGGTCAGCGCATTGCGTTTCAGTCTGCCGCCGTCACCCGCCGGGTCGCGCAGCGTCCACACGACGACAGGTGCGTCGGTCACATCACAGATCTCCTGTGTGTAAGCCGCATTGGCGAACGTCACATTCTGCAGGATCACAAGAGACGGTGTCTTACTTTTTAGGAACGCTTTGACTTCACCGGCGCTGAACAGGATGCCGTCCGGTATGACGAGCGCGTCCTCCATGCCGGTCTCTTTTGCCAGCTGCCGCAGCAAAGCACAGGAATCGCGGAATCCCTGCTCTGCTGTCTCCATATGGAACGTCCCCACCCCGACCGGGACATAAATGATCGGTCCTTGTATCTTCATTCTAGCTTTCCGTTCCTGCTGATATGCCGTTTTTTCCAAATCCTTTTGCGTTTTCTTCTTTCCAGAGCTCGTCGTAGGCAAAACCTGTGACGCGTTCACAGATATATCTTTCTTCTTCTGTCGCGACTGTCCTGATCTCCCCTTTGCGGCGGGCGATGTCGCGCTGGATGACTTCAAACTCCTTCTTGCCGAGCGGGAACTTGATGACCAGGATCAGTGTCAGCACCATGAGCACCACAGGTGCGAATACGTAGATCGCCGCAACGCCGTGTTGTGTCGCAGCCGTCTGCCGGAGCCCCTCGTTGGCAAGTTCCTCATTGTACCCCACGATCGCGAGCAGGATGCCGATGATCGCGGATGAAAGCCCGGTCGCGATCTTCCGGATGAAGGTCGCCATGGATGAGCAGATGCCGGGTCTGTGGATCGTCGTGACCAGTTCGTCGACATCCGCCATGTCCGCCAGGATCGCATAGATCGTTACCGAGGAAGCCGCCGTCCCGAGGCCGATGATGAACGACAGCACCAGAATGATCGTGAAATTGACACCTTCATACGAGAACGCAAGCAGCGCCAGTGTCGCGATGATCCGGAACGGGAACGCAAGGCGCACAGGCATCGTTTTGGATGTGCGGTTCATGATCGGGTTCAGGACGATCATACCGATGAACTGCGCGACCAGAATGGTGCCCATCAGGATCGTAAAGTTGCCGCCGCCGTAGGCGTTGAGCACATCATCGACATAATAGACCGCAAGACCGGTCACAAAGTCCGCCGCGCCCTGTCCGCATAGGAAAATCAGGATAAACATCCTGTAAGTCCGGCTGCGGTACACCGTAAATGATTCGACCGTGCTCTGAAGGAAAGGCTCTTTTTTGATCTCCTTCGCGTTCTCCCACGTTCCGAAGAATGTTACGAGAATGCACACCATGAACAATGCCGCAAAGATCAGCGCGACAGTGAAGTATTCCTTCGGATCGGTATTGTTGCGGATCAGGATCGTCGGAATGAGCCCGGCGATGATCGCGCCGAGCGTTGAGAAGATCATGCGCACGCCCGTGAACTTGCCGCGCAGAACATAGTCGTCGACCATATCCGGCAGCAGCGCGTTGTAAGGCACCATGACGATCGTAAAGCCGGTCGAGAACAGCATGTACATCAGCACATAAAAGACATACTGCCGCAGCACCGTACCGCCTGAAAACTCGATCCAGAGGCATATGAATGTGATCGCGGAGACAAAACTCCCGATCAGAATGTACAGTCTTTTGGGACCGAGACGGCTCTTCGTCCGGTCCGCGATATTGCCCATGATAGGATCCGTGATGGCATCCCATACCTTTCCGATGAGCGGGATCGTTCCGGCGAGCGCCGGCGACATCCCGAGCGACTTCGTGAGAAAGACAGTGAAAAATGTGCTGATAACGATGAAGGCCCCGCCTCCGTAGATATCTGCCATCCCGTAGGCATACATGGACAGAAAGCCCGGCTTTTCAGGTTTTTTCATAGGTGATCCTTTGATTCACAGTTTCTAACAGGTTATTAACATCATACCATACAAATGCGGTGGCAGTATCAAGCGTCTCTGAAAACACGTCCCAGTTGTTCTGCGTACGGGCTTGCCTCCCGGATGAAGACCGGCGGGCACCCCATGGGACTCGGGACAGTGTGACTGCCGCCTTTAAATCTCTTTCCTGTGAACAGATGGATCCAGGAGTCCTCCGGCAGAAGTACCTCACGCTGCACCGCCCCTTCCATCAGGACCGGGGCTGCCAGGATGTCTCTTCCAAGCAGGTATTCATCCGTGACTGCCGCGGCGGTCCCCATGCGGTAATGATACGCGAGCGGACGCATGACCGGTATCCCTTTCGTATAATATGCTTCCAGCGTTTCCTCCAGATATCCCTTCAGCGCCTTATGCAGTCTCCCGAATCTTGCCAGATGACGGAGCGATTCTTCATCCTCATCGAACTGAACATTGACATCGGGGCGGTTGCCTTCATGCAGACGCATCAGCGGAGAAAAACAGCTCAGCTCCGTCCAGCGCATCAGCAGTTCTTTGCTGCGCTGCATGTGCATGATCGACGTATAGCCGCCGATGTCCGAATGACAGACGCCGATGCCGCTCATCGCAAGAGAAAGACTTGCCGGGATGACGGAGCCGATCCCTTGCGACAATGACCAGTCTACATGCTGATCGCCGTTCCACATCATTGGGGAGTAACGGATCGTTCCTGTATGCCCGGCGCGCGTAAAGAAGAACACTTTCCCGGTTTTCCCGCACTCTTCGATCGCTTCGCCGTTCAGGCGTGCCCAAATGGCCGGCCAGTAGTTGTGGATATCCATCGCCGGCACGCCACTGAACAGCACGGCGTCCGCCGGCAGGTACTCTCCGAAGTCAGCCATCCAGCCTTCCATGCCGATGCCGATCATCTCCCGTTTGATGATCTCCTTATACCAGCTGTACGCAGCCGGATTGGTGAAGTCGACCATAGCTGCCGGGAAGGTCGTGATGGTGACCATGTAATCGCTCCCCGCGGCATCTTTCACCAGATACCCCTTTTCTGATGCGAATGCATAAAGAGGCCCTTCCACTGCAAGGAACGGATTGATATAGCCATAGAAAGAAACGCCCTGTTCCTTCCATGCGCGGATCTTCGCCGGCAGATCCGGATACTGCACCGGATCCCACTGCCAGTTCCACATGACCTGATACCCGAATCTGGTCCGCCGGCAGCCGCACCAGTCCTGACACCAGACACCTGTCAGGGGCAGATCGTACGCTTTCGCAAGCGCGATCTTTTCCTCCACTTTCGCATTCCCCTCCTGCGAGGCGAGGATGACACCGTCAAGCAGCGCACCGGGCAGCCGCGGCTGCATGCCGAGCAGCGAGGCGATCCCGGCGGAGCGCCCTTCGAAGGTGTCTGCCTCCCCATAATACAGGTCAACACTGCGGTCGTTTTCCGCCAGACGGATCATCAGAACAGTACGCCGGGGATCCCGGAAATCGAACTCCATACAGCCGTTTCCGTCCACATGCAAAAAGTACCCGAGATCCGACTGGAAGGTGGGCTGGGCGTAATAAGATTCGTATTTTTCTATGGTTTGCTTTCTTTCCGGATGAGGACCTGCAATGCGTTCCTGGATCATCTTCCCGGCGATCGTGCGCGCGTTCTGATGCTCGGCGACCCAGATCCGCATGCGGTGACCCTTCAGATCCAGCTCGGAGAAAGTTTCCCCGCATCCGAAGATCTGCTCTTTGGCGGGCGCCGGGAATGAGATGAACAGGCGGTTCGCACCGGTCTCCTTAAGATCGATATGAAGCTTTCTGACATGGCAAGCAGCCGGTCCATCGTCCGGAATGTCCCGCTTTGTGACAGAAAGGCGGCAGACGGTTTTCGTCAGTTTGTCCGTCAGTGTACAGGCCTCTTCCTCCGCAGTGAAAAACAGCGGCCTTCTCCTCCGGATCTCGTCTTTATGATGGAAGCTTCCCTGCCGCATGACAGCCGAGGCAGTCCCTTCCGCGATCTCAAATGTCCATTTGCGGATATCCATAGGCGTGCTCTTTACTCCTCCTGCGACAAATACCACGCAGCATACGCGCCGATCATCTCATCCAGACTGACTTTCGGCGTATAGCCGAGTTCCTCTCTGGCTTTCGTGATATCAAAGATCTGGCTGCGTCCGAGGGTGCAGATGTTATACCGTGTGATCATGGGTGCCGTCCCGTAGATATGCAGCGCCTTGAAGAGCGTTTCCATACCGCCCGCCAGACCGTACATTGCCTTGAACGGCAATTTGCGGTACTTCACCTTCATTCCTAGCGCTGTGAACATCTGATCGGCCAGATCCGTAAGTTTGCGCGGTTCTCCGTTCGTGATGTTGTAGACCTGCCCCAGCGCTTCCTCTTTTTCCATGCAAAGGCGCAGCGCCAGCGCTACGTTCTCGATACAGCAGAGGTCTACAACGATCTCCCCGTTCTCAAAGAGCGGGATGCCGATGGTTTTGTTGGCTTTGATCAGCACCGGCAACATGTTCTGATCGCCGATGCCGCAGAGCCCGCGCGGCCGGATGATGGCGTAAGGCACTTTATCCTGTCCGCGCACCAGCTTTTCCGCTGCGATCTTGCTCTCAATGTAGTGGTTGAGGTGGTTGTCCTCGTTGTAATCCGCTTCGGTGATATGCGGATTGTTCTCCATCGCATAGGCACTTGGCGACGATGTATAGACCAGCCGTTTGATATGGTTGATCCGGCAGGCGGTCAGGACATTGCGTGTGCCGTCCACATTGGTCCTGAAGAACGGTTCCTTTTTCCCCCAGCCTTTTAGCAGCGCACCGCAATGGATGACGTAGTTTGCTCCTTCCGTCGCGTCTGCGATGTCCCTGAGATCGCAGAAATCGCCTCTGTAAACGGAGATATTACCCCACGCGGGGGCAGAGACCATGTCTTGGCTTTTCTCCTTCAGAAGCGATTCTTCGAGTGCCTGCAGCTTTTTCGGATCACGCCCGAATGCCACGACGTCATAGCCGTGAGCCGCGAATTCCTTTACGGCATACCTGCCCAGAAAGCCATATGCACCTGTAATCAGTACTTTTGTCATACCTTATCCTGTAATAACTTCTTTTATCTTTTCGTGCGGACCCATAACAGCTGATCATCCCTGCTGATATACCTGATCATCCCGCCTGCTTCCAGCCATGCAAGATAGGACCGGATCGTGCTGCCGATGAGCACGTACTGCGCCAGATCCATAAGAAGGCCGTATTCTTTAAACACCCTCTGCAGGATCTGGTCGACTGTCAGGGGTTCTCCCAGAATATCCAGCAGGCAGTTCCGGATCTCATAGATCTTGTCGATGTTCTTCTGTACCAGCCCGTTTATGTCTGTCATCGCATCTGCATGGCCCGGAACGAACACGGCTGCCTCCATATGTCTGACCCTTTCCAGCGTATCGAGATAAGCGCCGGCATCGACCAGATACGGGATCTTGCTGCGTCTTTGCATCGCCTGTTCGCTCACCAGAAGATCAGCCAGATAGACGACATCGTCCGCTGTCCTGAAACCAGCCATATTGAACCAGTGTCCCGGCAGCGGCAGGATCTCCCATCCTGAAGGCAGGACATCCGCGCGCAGCGGAAACGCCCTGCTCTCTTCTGCCAGGAACACCTGTCTGCGCAGGCCGAGCGGCGGAAAACCGCCGTAGAAGAACGACGTTTCCAGGATCGGATGATTGACAAAGTCGCACTCCAGATCCGGCACAAAGATCGGGCAGCCCGTCTCCTTCTGCAGGTAAGCATTGCCGCCGATGTGATCTGCATGGGAATGGGTATTGAAGACCGCCTCCAGCGTCCAGCCTCGTTCCGTGAGTGCGCGCAGTGCGCGTGCGCCGTCATCGTCATCCAGTCCGCTGTCGATGAGGACCGCTTTGTCCTCCGCGGTCTTTACAACGCCGATCTTCGTGATGCCCGGCAGATAATAACTGTTCCCTTTTGCCTGTATGAGTTCTTCCATGTCCGTTCAGTCTAGTATCTATTGTGCACTTTCTCCGCGAAACACATCATATCTTTGACTTCGATCTTCGTGCCGTCATCCAGGATAGCTGTTCCGCTCATCCGGCCGAACACCTGATGCTGATCCGAGATGATCACCTTGAAGTTCATATTCGCCGCGCGGTCGATCACCGGTTCGAACGTCATCTCAAAACGCCCGTCGGATGAAGAGAACGTCCAGGGATCCATGTACCCGCTCACCGGGATATGGAACGTGACATCATCCAGTTTGTGCGCCTTCCCGTCGTAGAACAGGATGTTCTCTGTCGCGGCGCTCGTATTGCCAAAGCCGTAGCCGATGTTAAAGCCGAAAGCATGTCCGTCGATATCGCAGTTGCCGGATCCCCAGTGCCAGGTGTTGTCGTACGTCCAGACGCCGCGGCCCCAGTCGAGCGTGCCGAAGTCCGTGGCCGGGTCGAATTCATACCGCACACCGTCGTATTCCATCCATCCGGAGGCACGCATGCAGTTGATCTTCTGGTTGTAATAGAAGGCGTGCTTTTTATCCCAGGGTGTGGCGATGACCATGCTGTCCATATCCGGCTGCGCGAGCAGGATATCGCAGGCGAACGGCTTGCCTTCATGGAATCGCTCAAACCGGCACTGGATATGCCGTTTTTTCCCTTCCGCTGTCTCTTCTACCTCAAATGTCATCTTGAGGCGCTTATCAATATAGGATGTCAGCCCGGATGAACTGTCTGCGGGCAGCCGCAGCTTCCCCATCGGAAACGCATTCAGTACCGTCTCTGTGTGCTCCCGGGGCGATTCCCCGAAGACAAGCAAAGAAACGGACTGCAGGCCGATATACCCGTCGTCCGAGATCGTGAAAGCCCCAGCGAATCCATCCGCCAGCACCAGATAGTAGTCCCACTCTTTGATGCGGAACTTCGGCGCCCTGATCATCGACCGGTCGTATTGCTGCACCAGCGATCTGGACCAGCCGGGCTCTCTTAATTCTCCGTTTTCATCCAGAAGCAACTGTCTTGTTACAACTTCATGATTGCGTTCCATCTTCCACCTCCGCAGTGACACTGCCCGCATCGGCTGCAGGCGATTCTGTTTCCTTCTGCCGTCTGCCCTCGAGCCAGGGCATGAGATAGGAACTGTAGATCAGATCGATGATCGCCACGACCGGGATCGCCAGCAGGATACCGAGGATGCCGAACATGTTGCCGCCCACGACGACGCCGATCAGAATGAACAGGCCCGAAACGCCGAGCGTATTGCCGAACAGACGAGGTTTGATGACATACCCGTCCAGGAACTGCAGACCGACTGTAAATGCCAGGAACAGCAATGCGTGGAAAGGTCTGACCATGAGCAGGATAAAAGCGCCTAATACACCGCCCACGATCGGTCCGAAGGTCGGGATCAGGTTTGTGATGGCGACAATGACAGAGATCAGTCCGGCGTACTCCATCCCCAGGACTGTCATAAAGATGAAATTCGCGATGCCGATGATGAGACAGTCGATCAGGTTAAAAACGATGTAGCGGTTGAAGATGCCGTGACACTTTTTCAGGAATACCATCAGGCCGTCATACCGTCTGCGGCCGCATACCGCGCGGAGCAGCCTGCAGCAGCCGGCTTTCAGATGCTCTTTATCCAGCAGCATATACACCGAGAAGATCATGCCGATCACAACTGAGACAAGACTCCTCCCTGCCACCAGACCGGTCTCGAGAATGCCGTCCAGATTGTCCGTGATCATGTCGGCAAGCGTGTTCAGAAGACTCTCCGAGGAATCCAGGAACCTGCCAAGACCAAGCTTGGATCCGGACAGCCCGATACTCTCCAGCAGCCTGTTCAGAGAAGCGATGTACCCGTCCAGATTGTTCGCGAATGTCTTGATGCTGTCGATCAGCTGCGGGATCAGCAGAACGATGACCAATGAAAGCACCAGCAGCACGATCACAAAAGCCAGCGCGCCGGACAATGCCCAGCGGCTTTTTTCCTTGCCGATCTTTTTAAGAACTTTATTATTCAGGAAAACGGCCAGCGGATTGACCAGATACGCGATCACGATGCCGTAGATCACAGCCCTGAAAAAGCCGACGAAGGTGGCGACACCGCCCCAGACACTGGCTAAATGTGTCAGAACAACGTAAAGGAGGACGGCAATACAAGCTGCCACCGCATAGGGATACCATTGTGCTTCTTTGAACGAACGTTTCATGTCATTTTCCGGCTTTAGCAGAGCCGGTTTCTTACTTTCTGCATGCAATAGATAACGGATACCCATGGCAAGGGTATCCGTTAAAAGTGTAGCATATGGATACCGGCAATTCAATTCCTGCCGGGGCGGTGCTTTCGATCCGCTAACGTCCTTTTTTGTAAAGAATTGCAGCCACGATCAGAAGCGGCAACCCGGCTAAAAGTCCGTTCGGTGCAGGACCAAGCAGCCTCGCAGAACCTCCGGCAACGACACAGACCATCAGCGGGACGCCGGCAGCTGCATTAAACGTACCGTGGATCAGAGACGGGAGCCAGATCGTGCCACTCCGCTCATACAGCCAGTCACACAGAATGCCGATCGCAACGGTGAAAATACAGAAGAGAAGCATCCCGATGACCGGGAATCCCACATACCCAAATCCGTATTCATAGCCGATCAGCCAGATGATCGGCCAGTGCCAGGTGCCCCAGATGATGCCGCCGAGGATCCACCCTTTCCTGCGGCCGTATTTTGCCTTGAACTGCGGGTACAGAAAACCCCGCCAGCCGACCTCTTCTCCCATGCTCACGACCGCGTTGACCAGCGGCGCGTACGTCACGGCGCTGACAATGTTGATCAATACGAGGAGCGAATATGAAAGCCCCTGCGCTTCGATTTGTGCAAAGGCCTCGCTGCCGACGGACTGTTCCATGGCACTGCCGCTCGGATCAAAGTGGTCCGGAAAGACCAGGAAATACAATGCAGCACCGATGGCGGTCAGGATGGCCGGACCGAACCATGCAGGCAGGATGTATTTGATATTTTTCCGGATCTCCGGCCGCCAGCCCATCCGTGTCACCTTTTCACCGGCAGCCAGCACACCGAGCAGCGGAACGAACATCATCGCAGCCATGACCAGTTGCCCGATCGTCTGATTGCCGCTCTTGTAGAGCATCCAGACGCCGATCTGAATGAGATAAGCAACGCCAAAGGTGAAGACCAGATACCTGATGACCTTTGTCTTATTGAACTCCATACTTAACT
>JAILFI010000204.1 GCA_024697655.1 Clostridiales bacterium | reverse complement strand
CGCAGCTCCGGACATGAAAAAAGAGCCGGCTGATGACGGCCGCCTCTTCATCGCTGATATCGACGCGATCGAAAACGTCTGGTCGATTCCGTCCGCCTTCGCGGCATACCGGGATTACCTGCTCGGCCGCTGATCCGCCCGGCCTCCCCGCCCGAGTCCGCCCTGCCGCCTCGCCATTTCTGCCCCACCACCCCCTTTAAACTTCCACATTATACCAGTTCGGCCGATACTTTGCCACATTCAGCAAAATAGAACGCCAATGTGGAGATGTATCATGACGAACTACTTCTAAACCCAAATCGACTCTCTGATCCTGTTCAATACTCCCTCAATCTGCAGCCTTGTCAAAGGACAAGCGGCTGTTTCTGTTGTGAAAAACACATCCCTTCCGAGTAAATAGCCATTATCCGCATACGTCTGCAGCCTTTGCATCGCCCGCAGCGCATATTGCGGATCATCCATCTTTCCAAAGTGCTCGATATAAGCAAGCCTCTTTTCACCCGGCACCAAGACAGTAAAATCCGGATAGATCACCCTCCCGCTCTTAAGCCGCAGTGCGCATTCGTATCGATTGGCAAGCCCCGCCTGCTCCAGTGCATCACTCCAGAAAACTTCACTCTTGGAACGAACCTTCCTGCCGTCCGCGGTCAAATAACGAAGGTTTTCCGGATAAGCAGGATTTGTCACATAGTCCCGCGCTTCCGTCTGCGCAAGCCACTTCTTCAGATTTAACTGGTCAGGCAGGAACAACCGGTCCTGCCTCAGCATCAGCGGTGTCGGCTCAGCCGCATTCACGACATACTTTTCGGGATCATATTCCCCAAGCTCTGCCACCGCATGCTGCAAAATACGGATGTTTTTCCGCAGCACCGGCTTTCCATGGCGGATCGCCTTCTTTTCACAAAGCTGATCCATCAACCTCGCCCCGTCAGCTGTACTGATCGGAATGCGGGTCTGCTTTCGTTGCCCCATCGTCTGATAAATGCGCGAATAATACCAATCCCCTTTTTCATTTTTCAATTGCAGAAAACCTTCGGGAAGGGCTCGCGAAAGGGATTCCATTTTCTCAAGCAGTTCTTTGTATTCTGCAAGCAGCTGCTCCATCTCCTGAAATACCTGGCCTTGTTTCATGTTTCTCCTTTCTGCTGCCCTGTCTGAAATTACCATATATTGGCAATCTCGTCAACATTTTGCCACTTTCAACAAAAAGAAAAGCCTTTGTGGAGACTTTTGCAACGTTTTTCGGCCATGCACCTCGATTCCATGGAATCGCCATGCCTCTATATTGTAAAACCGTTGAAAAAATCTCCACATTTCCACTAAAAAGTGAAGAATGTGGAGATATGATCAAGATGCACCGTAAACGCTTTGTCCTGCTGACTTGAATCGCAGACTGCGACTGCCTGCCCAACGGCCGATGACGGCCGCCTCTTCATCGCTGATATCGGCGCGATTGAAAACGTCTGGTCGATCCCGTCCGCCTTCGCGGCATACCGGGACTACCTGCTCGGATACTGATCGCCCCTGCCTCGCCAGACACTGATCTGTCCTACTTATCATCGACATCTGCAGCAGCATCGGTAATGGCGCCTTCCGGATCCAGTTCCGCGATCCGCTCGCATATATACTGGATGACCCGCCTTGCCGGCGGCGACGCCTCATTCAGGTCCGGCACATAGATTCCCTCTTCGACGTATTGCGGCGGATCAAACGGCCGCGGCACCCCGCGGAACATTTTGTTATCCATCGCCAGTTCGTTCGTGATGACGATCCCCAGTCCCTTCTCCATCAGTGCGTAGGCAGTGTCTGTCTCCACGGTGGAGTATTTGATGTTCGCATGGACCTGGAAACGCTCCAGCAGATCGACCACGTCCGGGTCTTCCCCGTACGCGGGCATGATCAGATCCTCCCCTGCCAGCCGATACGGCCGGATAGCCTCTTCCGCTGCCAGCGGATGCTCTTTCGGGATCACGCACCACATCTGGTCTCTGCGCAGCGGGAAAAACTGGTGTTCAACGCCGTCCTGATGGCTGCAGATCACAAAATCCGCTTTGCCGGAGGACACCATCTGGATCAGGTCCTGCTGCACGCCTTCCTGGATCCTGACAGAAACGTCCGGATACAGCTTTCTGAAATCCTCCAGCAGCGTCGGCAGGAACTTCATCGCGATGCTCGAAAATGATCCGATCCTCACATCTCCCCACAGCAGGTCGCTGATTTTTGAGGCCTGTCTTTCCAAGCGGTCTGCGGCATGGACAAAATCCTTGATGAACGGCAGGATCTGCTCGCCGGCACGGGTCAGTTTGACGCCGCCGTGCGAGCGCGCGAACAAGGAGAAACCCAGTTCTTTCTCCACCACATCCACGGTATAGCTGATGCCCGCCGGTGTATAGCCGTGCTGGTCGGCTGCCGCCGAAAAACTGCCCGCTTCCGCGACCGCCAGGACGATCTTACACTTCTCTGTATCCATTCCGTCTCTTCCTCTGCCATCCGGCTTTCCGCGCTTTCGTCCTTACGCGAGTGCGGTTACAGGACTTCCGCGAGTGCTTCTTTCAGCGCGAGGAGCGATTCCTCGGTCGTCGCCCAGGACGTGCAGAACCGGATCACGGTATGGTCCGCGTCATACGCCTCCCAGAACCCGTAGCCTACGCGTTCCGCCAGGGCTTCCATTTTGCTGTTCTCGATGATAACAAACTGCTGGTTGGTCTTCGAATCCATATAGAACTCAAACCCGGCGTCCGCGAGCACGCCGCACAGTTTGCCCGCCATGTCGATGGCATGCTGTCCGAGCCGCACGTACAGCCCGTCCGTGAAGAGCGCGTCGAACTGCACCCCCACTGCCCGGCCTTTCGCCAGCAGCGCGCCGTGCTGTTTGACCTGTGTCACAAAGTGCGCCGGCTCGTTGCCTTTCGTAAAGACGACCGCTTCGCCGAAGAGCGCCCCGACCTTCGTGCCGCCGATGTAGAACACATCGCAGGTCTTCGCGAGGAACGGCAGATCCACCTCAGGCATCGCCGCGATGCCGTACCCGAGCCGCGCCCCGTCGAGGTACAGTGACATGTCGTACTTATGGCAAACCTCCGCGATCGCCGTCAGTTCCTCTCTGGTGTAGAGCGTGCCCATCTCGGTCGGGTGGCTGATGTAGACCATCCCCGGAAAGACCATGTGCTCGTGGTTGCCGTCCCCGTAGAACGCCGCCGCGAACGCCTCGAGCTCGCCGGCATCCATCTTGCCGTCGTGCGAGGGAACGGTCAGGACTTTGTGCCCCGTGAATTCGATGGCCCCGGCTTCGTGAACCGACACGTGCCCGGTCTCCGCCGCGACAACACCCTGATACGGCGTCAGCATCGTATCGATGATGAGCTGGTTGGTCTGGGTCCCGCCTGCGAGCAGCGTGATCTGCGCGCCCGGGCAATCGCAGGCTGCGCGGATCTTTTCCTTCGCCGCCTCCGTGAACGGGTCCATGCCGTATCCCGGGACCTGCTCCATATTCGTTCTCTGCAGCGCCGTAAGCACCTCCGGTGCCATGCCTTCATTGTAATCGCATTCGAATGTGTATCTCATTCCTCTTTCATTCCTCTTTCATTCAGCTTCCTTATCCACTTGCGAGACAGACGGCCGGTATATGCCTGTCCGCCCGGAGGAGAAACCCCTGACCCCTTCATTCTACATGGACGTCCGCGGCGAATCAATAAACCGCCTGCAAATTCAGCGCCGGCTTTATGTCCGTCTGCCGCCTTCCCGGAAACGCAAAGACCGGCCGAGAACGGCCGGTCTGCTCTGTTTTTCTCTTTTGGTATCGCCTGCAGGCCTCAAGCTTATCTGTTCTGGAAAGCAGGGTCCGCATGATCGATGCGCCAGCATTCTTTCGGTACCATCAGGGTGCCGGTGCCGTACGCGCAGAGTTCGGGCTCGGGCAGAACGTCCGCAGCACTGTCAGCGCATTCCGGATCTCTGGGCAGAGTGATGTACTTGTACGCTTCGAATTTGCAGGTCAGAGAGGTGGTACCGACTTTTTCGATCCAGCCGGTGTACTCCATGAAGTCACCTGCATAAACCGGTGCGGTGTAACGGATCTCGCTGTAGCCGACGAAGAGAGACTCATCGCCGAACAGTCTGATCGCCAGTTCGGTGCCGACATCGCCCCAAGCGGTAACGATATGAGCGCCTTCTACCAGCTCACCGGCGTAATGCGCATCAGCAGCAGACATACGGGTCTTCAGGGATACTTTTGTTCCGATCATGGGCATCAACCTCCTTATATCTCTTTCTTTTACAGGTGCTCATGCAGCGCCTCCGCGGCTCCGCATACACCTTTGTTATCTGCGTTTATTATACCATTTACAGACAGCAGGAGGTACACCGACTTTCTTGTATTATCTTTTAGAAATTCTTAATACATAAGAATACATCTAACAATACTTAAAGCCTTTTGCCATCTCCGCCTGCCTGCCGATGCCGCGCGCACTCAGGCACGAAGCTCATCGAGGTACTCTTTGATCAGCCGCAGCGCCTTGCGGATCGTTTCCTCGGAACACGCGTAACTGAGACGGATGTAGTTCTTGTAATCGCTGCCGAAGATCTCGCCGGGGAACACCGCCACACCTTTCTCCTCCAGCAGATTCCTGCCGAACGTCGTGCCGTCCAGACCGGAGACCGAAACATCCACCATCAGATAGAATGCGCCGTTCGGTTTGATATATGGCAGCACCCCGATCTCGTCGAGTCCCTGCAGGAGCACCTCCCGCCGCTGCATGAAGTTGGTCTTGAAGGATTCGATCTCCTCCGGCGTTTCTCCCGCGATCGCCGCCGCGGCACCGTACTGGCAGACCGCAGCCGCACAGACGAAGCCGTTCCCGTGGTATTGCTGCATCTTGCTGCAGCACTCCGCAGGACCAAGGATGAACCCGACGCGCCAGCCCGTCATCCCGTACGTTTTCGATACGGAATTCATGATCAGCGTGCGTTCCTGCATGCCGGGCAGCGCCGCGATGCTGCAGTACTCCCCTTCCCAGACGAATTTTTCATAACACTCATCCAGAAGGACCAGCAGATCGTGACGGATCACCAGATCCGCGATCTTCTCCAGATCTTCTTTTGAGTAAACCAGACCGGTCGGATTCTGCGGCGAGTTGATCACGATCATCTTGGTCGCAGGAGTGATCGCCGCTTCGAGCGCCGCGACATCGACATTCACCGTGTTGTTCTGCACGATCGGCACCTGCACGATCTTGAACCCCTGCGCCGTGAACGTATAGAAATACGAGCAGTATCCCGGCGTCGGGATGATGACCTCATCGCCCGCGGACAGGAACGTCCCGACGATCGTCATCATCGCCTCACTGGCGCCGCATGTGACGATGATGCTGTTTTTCGGATCGTAATACAGCCCCTGTTCCCGCTGATATTTATCGCTGATCGCCTGGCGCAGCTCCGGAATGCCTGCCGGGTTGGTGTAGGCATTCTCGCCCCTCTCCAGCGCCGCCTTGGCAGCCTCTGTGACGCGGGGCGGGCACGGCACATCCGGGATGCCCATATCCATGCGCGTCAGTTCCACGCCTGCTTCCCGCAGCTGGAAAACTCTGTCCAGCAGTCTTAAAGTGATATCTTCACCTGCCGCAATGACATCCCGGCTGAAATACTTCTGATACTCCATTGTTTTCCCTTCTTATTCCTTTCTCATACTTTCTTTTCCTGTGCGCAGGCGCGCATTCCGTTCCCCGCGCAGACCGCACATTGGTTGTTATCATTATAGCACTTTAACAGAACAATGCGATATTCAGATAAATATATAACGCGGAGAATCGCACAGCCGCAGCCGCGATGCGATTCCGTGAACAAGATATAAAGTCTGCAACGAAAAAACCGGCCTGCGGATGCAAGCCGGTTTTGTTTGCTGTTTCAGATGATCTATCCGATCTGTCTGCTTAGCCTTCCAGAACCTTTGTGAATTCCGGATCAGCATGCTCGAATCTCCAGCAATCCTTCGGGACCATGACGGTACCGGTCGCGTAAGCGCACTGGATGGGTTCGGGAATGACATCAGCAGCGCTGTCAGCACACTCGGGATCTCTGGGCAGCTGGATGTACTTGTAAGCTTCGAAGTGGCAGGTGATGGAGGTGTTGCCCTTCTTCTCGATCCAACCAACA
>JAILFI010000169.1 GCA_024697655.1 Clostridiales bacterium | reverse complement strand
GGCAGACCCCGCGAAGCGCCAGGGAAACGATTTTCCTGACTGGCGATTCCGTGTCCTGCTGCACGCTCTCGGTTTTGATCTGCATCAGCTCATCCACGGACATTCCGAACACCTCAGCCAGCTTTGGCAAGGCGTTCACGTCCGGATAAGACAGGTCGCGCTCCCATTTGGAAACGGCTTTGTCGGTGACGCCCATCAATCCGGCGAGGTCCAACTGTGTCATCCCCATCTCTTTGCGTTTTTCGGCGATCATCATGCCCATTGTCTGCTTCTTCATCATATTCACGCTCCTTTCAGAAGGTTTCTTTGATGATTGCATGATAATGCCTCCCTTTCGCTCTCCTCAACCGACTGGCAGTTGAGTTTGCCCGACCTGTAGTTTACCTGTGGTTTCCCGCCTACCACGAGCTCTTCGGCTTGTGCGCCTTGACCAGTTCGTCGAGTTTGGTGAGCAGGTCTTCTACGGAGATACCGCTCTTCTCGCTCGCGTCCGCAACGGTCATCTTGCCCATCATGACCTTCGCCATCGGGCTCTTGATCACCTTCAGGCGGCTGTCGATCTTGGGGAGTTCGTCTTTCAGCCACGGGTATTCCTTCAGGATATCTGTCAGTTTTGTATCTTTATCTACTTTCATCGGTTTTCCTCCTCTTGCATGTGCGGCCAGCCTGCCGCCTGCTTACCCTGATTATACCACCCTCTCCCGTCCCCGTCTTTGCATGTTCGAGAAATTTGCAAAAATATTTTGGTACCGAACTATTGACACGTGGAATCGCCTTGCTATAATTTAATTACGGTACCGAACTAATTATGCGGAATCGCATAATGCAGCAACAACTATTTCAAAATGTACAAACGGAACAACAAAACCCCTAACTATCTCAACTCATGGAATGATCTGATATAAAAACCGCCGGCCTGCTCCGAAGGCCGGCAAAACGAAAGAAGGAATGTATGGGACGAATCACAGAGAATGAATTGGAAGAAATGAAAGAAAGGAAGTTGAATATGAATAAAACGATCGATGAAAGATTATTTGAACGCCTCATGAAGGCGCCCAGACAGATGAGAATGATGCTCCACCCGCAGGGCGGTCCTGAATGGAAAGGCCCGCACGGCTGCCACGGCCCGAACGGTCACGGACAGCACGGACACGGCCCCTGCGGCGGTCCCGGGCATGGCCCCCACGGTCACGGTCCCTGCGGCGGTCCCGGGCATGACCCCCACGGTCACGGTCCCTGCGGCGGTCCGCACGGTGAGCACGGCCCGCACGGTCTCGGCCACCGCGCCCGCATGAGAACGATGCGCATGCTCTCCAGAGAGCGCATCCTGGGCATCCTTCTCGAACATGAAGACGGACTCCGTCAGAAAGCCATCTCCGAGCAGATGCACATCGGCCCGTCCTCGACCTCCGAGTTCATCGACAAACTGGAACAGACCGGCTACATCGACCGCCGCCCCGATCCGGACGACGGCCGTGCGACGAGGATCTACCTCACCGAAAAAGGCAGAGCCCGCGCGTACGAACTCGAGGACGAGCGCAAAGAACGGTTTGCCGCCCTCTTTGCCGCCCTGACGGACGAAGAGAAAGAGCAGCTACTCGCTCTGCTGGACAAGCTGGCCGCAGCCTATGAATCCGCAGCCGAGTAGTCCCACCCACACCGGCCTTCCGTTGTGTGCGTCCTCCGTAGACTGACACAACTCCTGAACACACAATGACGGGAGAGGCATTCGCCTCTCCCGTCATTTTTATCATGTTTATTATTCTGCGCGTACCTGCTGCACCGTACCGGCGCTGCCGGCTATTCCACCCAGAACACGCGGCCTGCTTTGCGCGGCGCCGCCTCGGGGTATTCCCCGTCCGGATACGCATCGTACCCGATGACGCAGTGGCCGATGCCTTCGTAGTCCCCTTCCGCGCCGAGATCCGCGAGCAGCGCTTTCCATTCGTCCTGCTCGAACTCTTCCTTCGCACGGTGGATCCAGATGCTGCCAAGGCCCAGCGCGTTCGCCGCCAGCATCATGTTCTCCATGACCAGCGGACCGTCATACTGCCAGGTCGGATGCGACTTGTCCGCCAGCACGACGAGTACGACACGCCCGCCGTAGAACGGATCATAGTCCTCGCCCCAACCGCCGATCTTGCGATTGGCTTCCGCGAGCCGGCGCTTCATCTCCTGATTGGTGATGACCAGAATGATGGTCGGCTGGCCGCCCATACCGCTCGGCGCGTAGAGGCCGGCTTCGACGATCTGTTCGATCAGATCACGCGGCACTTTGTCAGACTTGAATTTGCGGACACTTCTCCGTTCGATCATCGATTCGATGATTTCGTTCATGGGATCACTCTCCTTCTTACTCTATTCTCATTCACCGCTCCTGCTGCGGCTATTTATCCATGACCACTTTCGTCGCCGGTGCCGGACCGCTGAAGCCCGCCGCACCGATCGCGGTCGGGATGCGTTTCATCAGGTCAAAATGCACATCCCAGTAATCCGGCGAATTGACCCATACGCGGACGGTGTATTCCAGACCGCCGGGGACTGGTCCGACCGGCGCCACGAACGGAGCCGGATCGTTGAGCGCTTTCTCACAGCCCTCGATGACGCCGAGGATGGTCTCCTGGACTTTGTTGATATCCTCACTGCCGCTGATGTTGAAAGACAGATCGACACGGCGTTTCTCCTCGGAGGAGAAGTTGCTGACGTTCGCATTCATGAGTGCGCCGTTCGGGATGGTGATCTCCTTGTTGTCGACTGTATTGATGACCGTGTAGAACAACGAAATGTTCTTGACGGTGCCCTCTTCCCCCGCCGCGGAAATGTAATCGCCGACGTTGAACGGACGGAAGATCAGCAGCATGATGCCGCCCGCGATATTCGCAAGCGCGCCCTGCAGCGCCAGACCGACCGCCACGCCGCAGCTGGCGAGCACGGTGATAACAGAGGCCATCGGTACGCCGAGTACGGAAATGATCGAAACGACCAGCACGACATACAGCGCGATCTTCGCAAAGTTGAGGAAGAACGACTGGACTGTGGCATCCATTTTGGCGTAGCCCTTCACTTTCGTGATGAGTTTGAGCAGTTTCTTGATGATGATCTTACCAACGATGAAGATCAGGATCGCAAGGATGATCTTGCCGCCTGCCTGCGTACAGATCTCTATGACTTTGTCCCAAAATGCTTCCATATCATATCCTCCCCGGCTGATGCCGTTATGCACATTATCTGACATTTACATTATATCAAGAAACCGCACCGGTGCATCACCCGGTGCGGCTTATTTTTCATTTTACTGAATCGCTCATCGGACATTCCTGCCGGCGCTTTACCGCTGATGCACGACCTTGCCGCCGACCATGGTCAGCACCGGCGCCGCGTCTTTGATCTCGTCCGCCGGACAGGTGAAAATGTCTTTATCCAGGATCACCAGATCCGCCAGATAGCCGGGCATAAGACGCCCCTTCACATCCTCGGCGAACTCCATGTACGCGCCTTCGATGGTCGCGCAGTCCACCGCGTCGTAGATATCCATGCACTCGTCCGGATACCAGCCCTCTTGCGGTTCGCAGTTGAGATCCTTGCGCGTGACCGCTGTGTAGATGTTGGGCAGCGGTGCGAGGTCTTCGACCGGCGCATCCGTCCCGAAGGACTGGTGCACACCTTCCCGGACCAGCGTTCCGAATGCGTAGGAGGTCGATGCCAGTTCCGGCCCGACGCGGTCTTCCGCCATATGGATGTCGTACTCCAGGAAGATCGGCTGCACAGCCGTCAGGATGTGCCCGTCGCGGATCCGGTCAAGGCATTCCCGGTCTGTGATCTGGCAGTGGTTGATAACGTTGCGGTTCGGATTGGTCCCCGTCGGGTCCGCCGCCTCATACACGTCCAGAATGTTGCGTACAGCCTGGTCGCCGATCGCGTGTGTAATGATCTGGACACCGTACCGGCCGGCCAACTGCGCGTATGCGTGGAGGTCCTCCAGCGGGGTCCAGACGAGACCGTGGTTGCCCGGCTCGTCCGCGTAATCCTGCCCGAGAAGCGCCGTTCTGGCGCCGAGGCTGCCGTCTGCGAACAGTTTGAGCGGCCCCAGTGTGAGCATCGGTCCTGCCGGCATCTCATCCCTGCCGGGAGCTGCACTGCCGTCCGCATCGTATTCTTCATCCGCCGCGGCGTATTCGCCGTTTTTGAGCGATTCCTCGAACGACGCCAGCGTGAAGTACGCGCTCTGATGCCGGTAGCGGACTGCCATCCTGCCGCTGTCCCGCACATCCTTCAGAATGCGGAACACGTCCTCTTCACGGAGTCCCGAAAACCCGATGTCGTTGGACTGCAGGCTGGTGTAGCCGTGCCGCGCCGCGTACTGCATGCCCTCGAGCACGAGATCATGCCATTCCTCCGGCGTGTACTTGGGGATCGTGTCGGCGATGACATTGACCGCGAGTTCCTTGAAAATGCCTGTCGGATACCCTGCATCGTCCAGTTCGATCTCACCGTCTTCGATGACCGGCACCGTGCCGCCGTTCTGTGCGAGGAACAGGTCGATCGCCTTTGTATTGGCGCTGGCGATATGCCCGCAGACGCGCTCCAGCACGATCGGGATCTCCAGGGAAATGCGGTCGAGGTCATGCCGGTTTGGCATGCGCTTTTCGTCCGTGAACAGGTCCTGGTTCCAACCCATCGCGTGCATACCATGCGCCACGCGGTCCTGGTGCTCCGCCATGAAGTCTTTGCACCGCTCCACGAGCATGTCGATGGACGTCGCGTCCTCTGTCCTCACGCCCGCGATGAATTCGCTGAACTGCAGCAGGTGCATGTGCGTGTCGTTAAAGCCGGGGACGACGGTTTTGCCCGCGCAGTCGATGACCGCCGGCGCTTCGTCCGCCGCGGAATCGCCCTCTGCCACCGCGGAATCACGCCCCGCACCCGCCGCGGAATCACACCCCGCACCCGCCAGCACCTCTTCATTCGTGCCCGTCATGCGGATGATGCCGTCTTCAATAAGGAGCGCCTCGCAGAAGGCGCCCCTTTCAATATAAATCTTGCCGTTTGTAAGTACTGTTTTCATTCGCTTTCCTTTTTACGTCGTCGGTTCTGCTGCCACCATCACTTTGATTGTTATACCGCTTTCGCCGTTTTTTGCGATTCTGGAATAACTTCGCCGCGCTGCAACTTTAACTATTATTCCGTCATCATCGCTTTTTGCGATTCTGGAATAACTCCGCCGCGCTGCAGCTCTAACTATTATTCCGTCATCGCCGTTTTTCGCGATTCTGGAATAACTCCGCCGCGCTGCAGCTCTAACTATTATTCCGTCATCGCCGTTTTTCGCGATTCTGGAATAACTCCGCCGCGCTGCCTACAGAGTTGCAACAGCCGTTCCCTCAATCGACCCGCCTGAACAGGATCGGGTCTACCTGACTATACAGACGGAACGCGCATCTGTCAATGCTGCCGTCGTCCGCCGAAGTAAAGAACTCGAGCGGGCAGGTGTAGAGCAGCGTATCCTGCTTGACGTGGTTGACCTGGAAGACGTCGTAGTGGTAGTGCTCCATCTCCTGGATGACGCCGCGGTATTTCATGGCAAGCGTGCAGGTATCGCCGCCTGTGCAGGTATCGCCGCCTGTGCAGGAATCGCAGTTTGCAGCAGTTTCGCCATCCACAGCCGCTTTGCCGCTCGCATCCACTGCGCCGACTTCGCCGTCCGCCTTGAAGATCTCGATATACCCGTGCCCGGGCTCGAAGTACTTCCCGCAGTACGCGTCCAGATCATGCGACGGATGCGTGCCCTCCACGCGGGGCGATTCTCCCATGAGGTCGCAGCGCCAGTCCTCCAGCATATGGCCGTAGTTGTTGCGTTCCGCAAAGATGCGCGCGGACCAGTCTTCCTTAGGCAGCCCCAGTACGTTGTCGATGATCTCATACGCGCAGGACATCTCGATCAGCACGTCCGGTTTCTGGATGTTGTTGAACAGAACGATGCCGAGGCGCTCTCTTGGCAGCACGAACTGCATCGTGCCGTAGCCCTCGATCTCGCCGATGTGCCAGTACATGAAATGCCCGCGGTAGACGTC
>JAILFI010000219.1 GCA_024697655.1 Clostridiales bacterium | reverse complement strand
AGAAATACGTATATATCTCATCAGAGGCTTGTGTGGGTCGCGCTCTGGTAGAGACTTGATAATGTATCCTCCTTGCTGAGAATCGCTTTATTTTTTCTTTTCTTCTCTCAGCGGAGCTTCGACGCCTGCCAGGTTCTTCGCAAGATCCACGAGTTCGTCCCACTTCGTGGTCAGGCGAACGACCAGTCTGCCTGTATCCGGGGACCCGCCGCCGTGCATGCAGCCCGGGACGCCGGTACCGATGGTCAGCCACTCGAGCAGACGCGCCATTCTGATGCGGTCTTCCGGCTTGGTCGCTTCCCATCCCTGCAGCGCTTCGAGCAGACGCTCGCCGTACTGCGGGCTCTGGAAGTCGTCATAGGACGGCATGCAGCCGTTCTCGACGATACCGCCGGCGATCTCCGCCGCCAGCCTCTTCGTCTCGCTCGGCAGAGTGCCGACGTGGACTTTGTTCGCATGCGCCAACTTGGCATTCGGGTAGAACGCACCGGACGGATGCTGTTTGCCTTCGAGGATCGCGCCGAGGCCCATGCCGTAGGTGGTCTCGTTGTTGATGACCATCTGGACGAGCTTGTCGTTGAACGCCTTCTGGGAGAGGCCGTTGAGTCTCGCCATCGCGGTCGCCGCGCCGACGATAACATCGCCCTGGCCCGCGACGCAGGCACCGATGCAGGAGCGGTAGATCGTCGCGAAGTTGCCGATCGGCTTGCCGGAGAACTTGGTCTCGCCGTTCATGAAGACGTGTTCGTTCGGAACGAAGACGTCGTCGAAGATCAGATACGCGGAGGACGGACCGGAATAAATCGCATCCCAGCCTTCCTGTCTGTCGCGGCGCTCATCGGACGGGCTTCTCGCCTCGATGATGGTCAGGCCTTCCGCGTCACGCGGAACCGCTGCGGCGACGGCATAGGCTTCTTCGCCTTCCTTCATGCCTGCAGTCGGGATGACCATGACGTACTGCGCACCCGCGGTGCCGACGATCATGTTCTTGAAGCCGCGCAGAACGATACCGTCTTCTCTCTGCTCTTTGACGTGCAGATACAGATCCGGATCGACCTGGCCGCCGGCTGTCTTGGAGCGGCTGCCCTTCGCGTCGGTGATCGCACCGGCCATCGACAGCGCCTTCTCCTCCGCGAACAGCGCGAAGTTCTTCAGTCTTTCATGGTAATCCGTGCCGAGTTCCTTATCCATGTCATAGGTGACGGACCACAGCGCGTTCATGATCGCCCAGCCCGCGCAGACCGGGCCGGGGCACTGTCCGACCGTACGGAACTGTTCACGCTTCATCTTCGCATTGCCGACCAGATCTTCCATCGTGGTCATGATGGTGTTCCAGCGGTGTGCTTTCTTGCCGCTCAGGAAAGACGTCGTTGTAAAGATGTCCTCGTAAGCGGGGTCATTCGAACGGTCGTACCACATCGCCACCTGCTTGAGGTGAGATGCTGTGACCGGGTCTGTGACCGGATCTTCGATGAGCTTACCATACTTGTAAACATTGGGTCTCATTGCGCGCATCTCTTCGAGATACTGTGCGCCGGTTTTCAATGCCATAGGGCGTCCTCCTTAACCGAACATGCAGAATATGCATATTACTGACTATCGTTCACTCTTTAATTTTACCAAGGGACCGAACGCATTAATACTATGCATTATCAATGGTTTGACATAGGTAAATTCTATATGTAAGATATTTGTATAGGCAATTCCAACAGATGTTTATAATAGGTAATTCATTATGACGATCCAGCAATTGCGCTACGCCGTTATCGTTGCCGAGCTCGGTTCGATCACGAAAGCCGCGAAAGCGCTGTTCATCACGCAGCCGAGTCTGTCGACCGCGATCAGAGAACTCGAAAAAGAAGTGGGCATACAGATCTTCTCGCGCAAGAGGTCCGGTGTTTCCGTGACCGTCGAAGGCATGGAGTTCCTCGGCTATGCCCGGCAGGTCACCGAGCCGATGCAGTCCCTGCTCGACCACTATTTTGAAGACGCGTCGCAAAAGACCCGGTTCTGCGTTTCCACACAGCACTACACCTTCGCGCGAAACGCGTTTGTCAACATGGTCGACCGCTTCGGGCAGGAGAACTACGAATTCATTCTGAACGAGACGACGACCCACCAGATCCTGAAGGACGTACAAAACCATTTCTGCAATGTCGGCGTCCTGTACCTGAGCGAAGCGAACAGTGCGGTCCTGTCCAAGGCTATTGCGGATATGGACCTGACCTACACGCCGTTGTTCACCGCCAGCCCCCATATCTTTGTCCATCTGGGTCACCCGCTCTGCAGCAAAGAAGTGATCCATCTTGAGGACCTGCAGCCATACCCGCGCCTCAACTACATTCAGGGGGTATACGAATCACCGTCGTTCTCCGAGGAGCTGTTCAGTACGGTCCCGGCCGACAAGCAGATCCTCGTCAGCGACTCCGGCGCGATCGAAAACTTCATGGTCTCGCTTAACGGGTACACGATCAGCACCGGGATCCACCCGCAGCAGTTCCACCGCGCGGACATCATCGCCCTCCCGCTGGACGAGCCCGAGCACATGGAAATCGGGTATCTGCTCAACCGGGGGCAGTCGCTGTCCGAACTCGGAGAGATCTTCGTGGAATCGCTCAAAGGCTTCGCTGCCTGAGTACACCTCATAGAAAAAGAAGCAGGACGCACATCCTGCTTCTCTTTTTATGCCGTTCTGTTCGTTTCTTAAATGTGTTTACAGATGCGCATCGAGGCTCTGCCGCGCAACCCGGAGCAGCCGCACCGGAAGTTCTTTTCCGTTGTAGCAGTAGCAGGGCGTTTCCGCGGCTTTTTCCCCGTATTCCCGCGCATGGCAGATCGCGCGCACGGCATCCGAGAACGCATTGGAGACAGGGGCTTTGCCGGCCTCTTCAAAGACTTCGCCGATCACATCCCCAAACCCCCGGTAGGTGACCGCATCGTCCATGAAAGCCGCATACTCTTTGGCAAAGCAGTTGACCGTCGACAGGAGCAGCCCGTCATAGCAGGGCGATTCGCCGCGCACCAGCGCAGACGGATCGCCTTCCGCTCCGCGCAGCAGCATCAGCCGGTCATTCAAGAGACCGGACTTCGCCATCTCGTCCATGCCGCCGCTGTCCTTGGCGACGATCAGGTTGCTGTTTTCGGCCGCCAGCTTCGCAATGAGCGCAGGATCCACCGTCACGCCTGTTACGCCAGGCAGCTGGTAGAACGCCATCGGCAGACCGCACGCCAGGATGCGGCTCATTTCTTCGTATTGCCTTGCGGGATCCTGCTCGCCGTTCGGCACACAGAAAACGAACGCCTTCACCTGCAGCTTCTCCATGGCATCGATAATGCTGTCCGTCCCGGCTGCGCTGCAGAGCACATCGCACCAGTGCACGACCGCCTGCAGCGTTTCGTCCGCCGTCGGTTTGAGCGCTCCGAGCATCACCGCGAACCGTCCGAACGAAAACCCTTTGAGGAAAAACCGGACGATCTCTTCCTGCCGCGCGTCATCGAGTACCCAGGCATCGCCGGTCGATCCGGGGATCAGGACCCCCTGACTGTACGGGTAGATCTTCGCCAGTTCACATTCCATCTTTTCGAAGTCGATCTTCCCCTCTTCCTTATAATACGTCAGCGGCGGGAACCACAGGGCCGGGAAATCATTGCGCTTCATCATCTTACTCCTCTCTGTCCCAAGCAGCCGGACCGGCTGCTTCTCCTTCTTTGCCACCACTATATTGGCAATCCCGACATATGTAAAACAAATGGTTTTTTTCATTTCCATAAAGAAAAACGATTGATATGTCGATGCGGAATCGCTATGATGGACGTGAAAGGAGCCCCCCCTATGGAAATCCGCAATCTGAAGACCTTCCTGCGCGTTGCCGCCCTGCGCAATTTCACGGCGGCGGCAAAAGAGCTCGGCTATTCTCAGGCCAATGTCAGCGCGCAGATCAAACAGCTCGAAGAGGAAGTCGGCGCACCGCTCTTCGACCGCATCGGCCGCGGCGTCGCCCCGACGCAGTACGCGGAAGCGCTGCTCCCCTACGCCCGGGATATCATCAACAGCGCCGCGCAGATGGAAAACCTGATCAAACCGGATGAAGAGATCACCGGCACGCTCAGGATCGGCATGATCGAGTCCCTCTTCCACTCCGTCGGCAAAGGCTGGATCCTCGCATTTCACGAGGCGTTCCCGAAAGTCAGGATCGAGATGACTGTGGACGCCGGCGTCACACTCAAGGAATACCTCACACAAGGCACCCTCGACGCCGCCTGTACCATCATCGACGATCCGCTCACCGATGAGGCCTGGCAGGTCCTGTTCTCCGCCGACTCCCGCGTCGTCACGGTCGCCAATCCTGCCCACCCGCTGGCAGCAAAAGCCGAAGTCTGGCCAAGAGACCTGGCCGGGCAGGCATTCATCCTCATGGAAAACAACGTGCATTATAATATCCGTATGCGGGAGGACCTGTACCGGATGGGCGTCACGCTCGATCCGTTCCTCACCCTGCAGAGTGCCGAAATGGCCAGGCAGCTGACCGTCAGCGGACCGTATCTGTCCGTTCTGCCGTACTATGCCGTTCGGGAATCGCTCGAGAAAGGCGAACTCGCAGAACTGACCCTGCCCTGGCTCAGCCTGTCGCAGACCGTCCAGTTCGTCCTGCACCGCAACAAAGCCCTGCTGCCGCATCTGGCAGGGGCTGCGCGGATCTTTGAAGAAAAAGTGGCGCCGGTCCTCAAGTGACCGGCGCTTTTCCGTCTTTCCCTCTGATCAGGCTCCGTCATGCCTGTTTTTTATTTTATGCTGCGGCGCCGTCCGGCATATGCCAGGAGCAGCAATGTCAGCAGCGAACCGCCGCATACGGTCTTTCATGGTCTTTGCCGCCTTTCTTCGCCTGTTTCCTGTTTGCCGCCTGCGATGCTGTCAGCGCATCGCGATGGTGATGTCTGCCGAAGCCGCCGGCTCCCCGCCCGCACTGACCGTGCAGCGGCAGGTCGCGAGGGCTTTTTCCGCACGCTCGTTTGCCATTTCCGCGCAGATCGTGAGTGTATCGCCGGGGACGATCTTTTTATAGAACCGCGCTTTGTCAGCACCGAGCAGCAGCGGCACTTTCCCCGCATACTCCGGTTTTGTCATCAGCACCAGATCCGTCGCCTGCGCCATCGCCTCGATCGTATAGACGCCCGGCAGCACAGCTTCCTCCGGAAAGTGTCCGCGGAAGATCTCCCGCGCCGGGTCGATCCACAGACTTGCGGTCACGCAAACACCCGGCTCGATCTCACTGACCGTATCGATCAGGAGCATCGGGTCGCGGTGCGGCAGGATCTGTTTTACCTGTTCGTGGTCGTACTGCATGCCGGCCTCGCTTTCGGGACAGCCCGCCGCGCAGGCGGGCTTTCTTCTAGTGGCAGTGGCCGCCGCCGTGGCCGCATTCATGATCCTGTCCATGGTGGCCGCAGCTGTGCCCTTCGCCGTGGTCATGGTGATCGCAGTGCGCGTCCGGATCCCAGACCAGTTCTCCTCTTGCCAGCGCCTCGGCCGCCGCGTCCGCGCTGCCTTCGACCCCGCCGTAGACTGTGATGTCCGCCTCCGCCAGTGCCATCTGCGCACCGCCGCCGATGCCGCCGCAGATCAGCGCGTCAACGCCCCAGGCTGTAAGGTCTCCCGCCAGCCCGCAGTGGCCGCCGCTTGCCGGAATGACGATCACGGAGCGGGTGATCTGCCCGTCTGTGACCTCATACACTTTGAACTGTTCCGTGTGGCCAAAATGCTGGAAGATCTGGCCGTTTTCATAGGGAATCGCGATTCTCATTTTCTGTCCTTTCTCTTAGTCTTTCCTAAAATGCTTCTCTCTGTTCCTCCTGCAGGATCGCTTTGTCGACGATCTCCGCAAGTTTCTGCGCACCGGCGCTGTTCGGGTGGCAGCCGTCCACGAAGAGTTCTTGCTGTCCTTCAAAGGCGGCGTGCATATCGATATACCGCACCCTTTCCTCTGCCGCAACACGCTGCACGATCGGCAGGACCTCCTCCCGCAGCACGGACGCGCGCACTTTCCAGAGGCGTTCCCCGAGCGGGAACAGCGGCGTCGGACTGAGCAGGATGACGCTTCTTACGTGCGGCAGTCCTTTGTACCGCCTGACGAGCATGCGCAGATCGTGCTCGTACTTCTCCGCATCCCAGTGGCCGGCTTTCGTGTCGTTCGTGCCGAGCATCAGCACGACGATCTGCGGATCGAACGCAAGACTTTTTTCGTAGATCTTCTCTTTTATGTACGGTTTGTTGCCGCTCCTTAGCGCGGTCCTGTCCGCAGCGCCGAAGTTACCGACCGCATAGCCGGCCCCAAGTCTTTTGCCGAGCAGATCCGGATAACTCTTCCACGGCTGCCCGTGCAGGAGAGATCCGTACGTGATGCTGTCGCCGACGCAGGCGACGCGGATCTGGCCTTTTTCCGCTTTCGCGGGGATGTGCAGTTTGCCGCATGCGCCGAAGTATACCGCGGCAGCGGAAATCGTCAGCCCCGATGCCAGCGATGCAAAGATCCATCTCTTCTTCATCTGCGTGCTCCTTTCTTATTCCATCATTTCATCATTTGAATATCTCAAGCGACTCTTCGAGCCGTTCCCGGATATTGATATGCTGCGGGCAGACTTCTTCGCATGCCCCGCACTTGATGCATTCGTCCGCGGTCTTGCGCCCGTGCCCGCCGACCAGCCAGTTCAGCCTGCCTTTGGCTGCTTCGTGGTCGCGGTACAGCGTCTCGACGTTCATCGCCGTGAAGGTGCCGGAGATGCCGATCTCCATCGGGCAGACCTTGGCGCAGTAATCGCAGGACGTGCACGGGATGAGCGGCACTTTGGCGAGCGCTTCCTGCGCATCCGCAACGGCTTTGCGCTGCGACGCTGTAAAACCCTCAAAGTCCTTCATGTAAGACAGGTTGTCCGCCATCTGTTCGACATTGCTCATGCCGGAGAGCACGACAGCCACGCCCGGCAGATCCGCCGCGAAGCGGATGCCCCACGACGCGAACGAACTGTCCGGCTCAGCCGCTTTCAGGATCTCCTGCACGGTGTCCGGCGGGTTGGCGAGCATGCCGCCCTTGACCGGTTCCATGACAATGACCGGTTTGCCGTGCTTCTGCGCGGTCTCGTAGACCCGGCGCGACTGGATCGCGTGATCCTCCCAGTCCGCGTAGTTGATCTGCAGCTGCACGAACTCCGCTTCGGGGTGCTTTGTCAGGATCTCGTCGAGTTCTTCCGCATTCGAATGGAACGAAAAGCCCAGGTGCTTGATCTTCCCGGCCGCCTTCTGCCCGAGCGCCCAGTTCCAGAGATCGAAGTCCTCGAAGAACTTCGTGCGGTGCTCGCCCAGGTTGTGCAGCAGATAGTAGTCGAAATAGCCCGCGCCGGAACGCTCCAGCGACAGGTCGAACTGCGCGATCGCATCCTCCCTCGTCTCGCACTTGATCCACGCCGCCATCTTCGTCGCGAGCGTGTAACTGTCACGCGGGTAACGCTCCACGAGCGCTTTGCGGATCGCCTCTTCACTGCCGGTGTATGCCCAGGCGGTGTCATAATAGGTGAAGCCGGCTTCCATGAACATGTCGACCATCTTCTTGACCTGTTCAACGTCGATCTCGTCACCGTTTTTAGGCAGACGCATCAGACCGAAGCCCAGCTTTTTCGTGTCGAATACCTTATTCTCCATTTCTTTCTCCTTATTCATGATGCTTCAACCGTGTTTTATTCCTCCCTGCCGTCATCCCGCAGCAGCAGCGTCATCACCGCGACGCGCAGGCTGTCGTAAAACGCCTGGTTGCTGCTCGCCGGATCCAGCAGTTTATGGATCTTGTCCATGCGGTAGCGCACAGTGTTCTTATGGCAGAACAGTTTTTCCGCCGCCCTGTCGAGGTCGCCTTCCGCCAGCACGACCGCCCTGGCTGTCTCATACAGGCTCTCCCGGTCGGCAGCCTTGCCGTCCTTAAGCAATGGTTTCAGATACTGGCAGACGCCGGCATAGAGCGTCTTCGACGAGGCCTCCGGCGCAAGGAACCGCATGACGCCAAGGTTCTCATACCGCTCCCCCTTCGTCCCTTTCAGCACCGCCGCCCTGTGCGCATAGAACGCTTCGCGGACCGCGGTATCGAATGCTGTATCCAGAGGAAGTACCTCGCTGGTCCCCGCCGCATTCATGTCTTCCGAAAGCCCCAGCCTGAGCAGGACATCTTCCAGGAAGACCCGCATCCCTTCCGCATCACCGTCTTTGCGGCCAAGCAGCAGGATGCCGCCGCTGCGGAACCGGCAGAGCGAGACCCGGCCGGTCAGTTTGCGGTCCTGCAGGAGCCGCTTTTCATACCGGGCAAGATCCGCGGAAAGCGATTCTCCGGCAGCGCCGTCTTTCTGCTGCGAAAAACAGACTGCCTGCACATAGCCGCTCAGCCTGCCCGCGATCGTGTTCCGGAGGCGTTTTTCCTCCTGCGCGGACAGTTCGCCTGCGATGAGCCGCTCGAGTCCCTGCTCGATCTCGGACTCCGTCAGGTCTTTGCCCACCGCCTTCCTGACCGCCAGCACGATGTCCTCAAAGAATGTGTCATCGGTGATCATGAACAACGGGAATCCGTGCTCATCCGCGTACCGGACAGCCCGCTCCGGCAGCGCGCCGTAGAAGATCGGTTTGTAGGCGAGACAGGCAACGCCCAGTTCGTCCAGTTTCTCGATGGAATCGCACAGCAGCTCCGGGTCTTCCCGCGCGTACAGCAGACTGCTCATCGCGATGCTGCCGCCTCCCAGCAGCACCTCGCGGCGGAAGTCGATCCCTTTGCAGAACTCAAAATCCACCAGGATGGTCATGTCCGCCTCCCGGTCGAGTCCGTCCGCGCCGGCGACCAGTCTGAAGCCCGCGAATTCCGGCATTTTGAGAAACTCTCTGATCCTCATCGTCTGTCCCCGCTTTCTGCAACCATTGTATCAGCAAACACCTTGCAACGCAAAAGGACCGCAGGGGTCTGCAGTCCTTTGCGGATCGTATTTCACGTGCCTG
>JAILFI010000196.1 GCA_024697655.1 Clostridiales bacterium | reverse complement strand
TCCCTGCCTGTCAATAATCTCGTCAAAATCATACATGCTGATGTCTCCTTCCCTGTTAATGATCCCGTGATTTTTCTTCCTTATCCAGATGGTACATCTCGGTATAGCCGAGTACGCCGTACCCCGCTTTCCGGTAAGCGGCGACGGCATTCACGTTCTCGGTTTCGACTTCAAGACGCGTAATGACCGCGTCGTAGTTGTCTTTGACATATGCGAGCAGGATGCTGCCCGCGCCTTTGCTGCGATATTCCGGTTTGAGGTACAGATCCTCGATCCAGATGCACGGACCGCCGAACTCGGTCGAAAAGCTCTTCGCGAGCATCGAATACCCGGCGACAGCCGCCGCCTGTCCGCCTGCTGTTTCTGTGCCGTCCCCGCAGAGCGATTCCAGGATCAATCCCTCCACGTACGGGGAATCGCCGAGGCACGCATCCACGTCGCGCGCCAGCACCTCGTCCGGCACATTCGTGAGCAGCGCCGGCGAATCGTAGAACACCCGCATCATCGCGAGCACTTCTTCCCGGTCCTCCGGCCGCATCGGGCGGATCCGGAAGGTTCCATGTTCCTGCTTCTTTCTGTCTTCCATACTAGTCTCTTTTCCGCCGCCCTTCAGGGGCGGTCTGTTTTATACGTCTTTCTGATCAAACCGGTCGACCGTCAGGAAGTAGATCACCGCGCCGATCAAAGCAGCGACTGCCGCCGCAAAACACAGCATCTTCGCGCCGGCTGCATCCAGGATGAGCCCGCCAATATAGCTCGCGATGACGCTCGCGACCGTCGTCGCCATCATGAACCACGCCTGCCCTTTCACGGCCTCGCCCTTGTCCATGATCTGGTCGATGAAGTAGATCATCGCCGGCATGACCACGATGTAGATCGCCTGGAACACCTGCGCCAGACAGATGACCCACACGGCTTTCGCGAGCCAGAGCATCACAAATTTAGCCACGAACGCAACCGCCGCGATCTTCAGGAGTGTATTGACGTGAATATGCTTGCGGATCACGTCGAACAGAATGAGCGCCGGCACTTCCGACATAGCCGTGCACGCCGCCACCACGCCGAGGTCCGCACTCGTTCCGCCGACATCCGTCACGATCTGATAAATGAATGTATTCTGCACGGCGTTGCCGAAAAAGAAGAACAGCACGCCGATGCTGAGGACCAGGAACAGTTTGTTCCGCTTGAGGAAGGCGATCAGGTGGATCGGTTCCTCAGACGCCGCTTCTGCAGGCGCTTCCCCGTCTGCCGCAGGCGATTCCGCGACCGCCGATGCGGCATCCTTTTTCGCGCGCATCGCCCGCAGGTAGTGCAGATCGCTGCCCGCCAGGAAGGCCATCCAGCCCAGCAGGAACACCATGCCGGCATACGGCAGGATATCGCTGGTATATTTCTCGACCAGCACGCCGAGCACCGCCATCACCGCCGAGTACGCGATCGACCCGCTCGCGCGGCACACCCCGAAATAGATTTTGTGCCCGGTCTCCTCCAGGGTGAAGAGAAGCGCGTTGATCTGCCCCTGCAGAGCGAGATGGAATGCGTACAGGAGCAGGTAGATCACAAAGAGCGGCGCGCTCTTTGTTTTGAACACGAACAGCCCCGCCCCAAGCAGGATCATCAGAAGCATCAGAAGCTCCATCAGCCTGTGGATGCGGAGTCTTTTCGAGTTGTCGGCAATATCCGCGAGCGGCGGCTGGATCACCGCGCCGAGGATGCTCGCGATGGCGAACAGGATGCCGATCTCGTAGTTGCTGAACCCTTTTGCCAGCAGAAAGACCGAACCAAAAGACAGCAGGACGGCAAAATACGTCCAGTACATACACCATATGCCGCCGTATTCGAGGTTCAGGATCCGTTTCATCGGCGATTCCCCGCGGGCCTTCCTTTCTTATTCTTTCACATAGTAACCGGCCATGCTGGTCGCGCACAGATTGCCCTGCGCATCGTACAGGCCGCAGCGGCAGTTGACCATCTTGCGGCCCATGTGCGTCGTCTGGCAGTGGATCCGGTGCCGCCCTTCTGTCACGACGTGATGATACAGGAGCGACATATCGACCGTCGGAAGATGAAAATACTCCGACGCTACCGCCGCCGTGATCCCCATCCCGGCATCCACGATGGTCGCAATGGCGCCGCCGTGTGCGTGGCCGTAGATATTCATGTGCCGGTGCTTGATGTCGATCGTGTAATCGACCCAGATCTGGCCGTCCTCCAGAATGCCGCAGTCCGCGTATTCGATCTCGATCATCGCGTAATCAAGTTCCGGGTCCTTTTTCTCCAGGACCAGAAATTCCTCAACTTCTTTTGCGATCTGCGCTTTATCAAAACTCGCGATCCGGTTCGCCGCGCTCATCGATGCTCTTTTCACAGCGCCCTCCCCGGCCCGTCGGCCTTATCTGTATGAATGGTATAGCTGGCCATGCAGCTGACGCACATCCGGTCCTTTTCGTCATAGAGTTCGCCGATGCCTGTGACCATATGCCCGCCGACATGGGTGATCTCGGTGTGTACGCGGAACTTTTTCCCTTTCATGGCACGGATGTATTCCAGCGTCATGCTCGATGTCGTTACATACCGCTCCCCGCGCGCGATGGCGCCGGAGATACCGAGGCAGTCGTCGAACAGCGTCGCCGCCACGCCGCCGTGCATGATCTCAAAGATGTTCCAGTGGCTCGGGTCCGCTTTAAATGAGTAGTCGATCCAGAACCGTTCCTCCGAAGCTTCCCCGTCGAGGAAGTACTCTTTGACCTGATTGTGGACGTTGCGCTCATCATGACCCTGGATAAATGCCAGAAAGCCGTCCGTTTCTTTATGCAGTTGTTCTTTTGTCAGAATCCGTGTCTTCATAATGAAAAGCGGGCCTTGACCGACCCGCTCTTGTTGTCCTTACTACGCTGGCTGTTACTCTTCGAGCTGGGAAGTGCAGTGCGGGCATCTGGTCGCTTCGATCGGGATCTCGCTCTTGCAGAACGGGCAGACCTTGGTGGTCGGCTCTTCTTCCACCGCCTCCGGCTCTTTTCTGAGCTTGTTCATCGCCTTGATCATGCAGAACAGGACGAACGCGATGAGGATGAATTTGATGATCGCCATGACAAACGCACCGTACAGGATGTCGACCCCGCCGACATTAACGGCTGCTTCGTTGAAGTCCACCTTGATGAGAAGTCCCAGCAGCGGCGAGAAAATATTGTCGACCAGTGCTGTGATGATCGCCGTGAACGCAGAGCCGATGATCATGCCGATGGCCAGGTCCATCACGTTGCCCTTCATCGCGAACTCTTTGAATTCTTTCATGAAACTCTTCATACTTTATACTCCTTTCGGCCCTCCGGAGTGCCATCCGGAAGACAGGCCTGCATGCAGGAAATACATATAATTACAGATTGATTATAGCACATCGCCCCCGCTATGCTACCCCGTTCCGCGCACAAAAAAGCGGGTTTTCACGCCCGCTTTTCATCTGCTATTTGTATACGCGTTCCACGTACTCC
>JAILFI010000193.1 GCA_024697655.1 Clostridiales bacterium | reverse complement strand
GCTGCCGGCGGGCTGGGACTTCTGGCACTGCTGGCGCTGCTTGTCCTGCGCCGGAAAGCGGATGACAACGAAGGGACGGACTGATGGCGAGAGACAAATTCGAAGAGTTTCATCCCGGGGTCCAGTTCCTGTTCTTTTTCGCCGCGGTGGTCATCACGATGTGTCTGATCCACCCGGCGTTTGTCGTATGTTCGGCTGTACTGGCGGCGGCGTACCTGCTGCTTTTGCGCGGGCGCCGGGCGTGGCGGCTTTTAGCCATCCTGCTGGCCGTGTTCGCGGTGATCTCCCTGATCAATCCGCTGGTCAACCCGAACGGGCAGATCGTGCTGTTCACCTGGCTGGGCGGCAGGCCGTTCTGCCTGGAATCGCTCTTCTACGGCATGGCTCTTGGCGGTATGTCCGTCACCGTGCTGATGTGGTTCGCGTGCTATAATACGGTGATGACGAGCGATAAGTTCCTGTTCCTGTTTGGGCGGTTCGCACCGTCTCTGTCGCTGATGCTGACGATGGTCCTGCGGCTGGTGCCGGACTTCACGAAGAAGGCCGGACAGATCGCGGGCGCCAGAAAATGCATCGGCAAGGCGGGCGAAGGCAGCAGGAAGGAAAGCGCGGAAGACGGCGCGGCGGTGCTGTCTTCTCTGACGAGCTGGGCGCTCGAAGGAGGCATCATCCGCGCGGACAGCATGCGCAGCCGGGGCTACGGCACGGGGCGGCGCACGAGTTTTTCGATCTACCGGTGGAAGGGCGCCGACCGGCTGCTCCTGCCGGGGATGCTGGCGCTGCTTCTGGCCGCGCTGGCGTGTCTTTTCATCGGGGCGGCGGCGACGTCGTACGTGCCGCGGATGGAGATCGCCCCGCTTTCAAATGGTAAAACGCTGCTCGGATTGCTGGCGTACGGCTGCTTTTTGGCGATTCCGACAGCCCTCAACATAGTGGAGAAAATCAAATGGCGCAGTTTGAGATCAAAGATCTGAGTTTTGCCTATCCGGGCCATCCGGACCGCAAAGTCCTCGACGGGCTTTCTCTTAATATCGAGGCGGGCGAGTACGTGACCCTCTGCGGCAGGAGCGGCAGCGGGAAGACGACGCTGCTCCGGCACTTAAAGTCGGTGCTCGCGCCGCACGGGACGAAAGAAGGAGAGATCCTGTTCGACGGGCGGCCGCTCGATGCGGTCACCCCGCGCGAGCAGGCGTCCCGGATCGGCTACGTGATGCAGAACCCGGACAGCCAGATCGTCACGGACAAAGTATGGCACGAGCTCTCGTTCGGGCTCGAGAGCCTCGGCGAAGACCAGGCGACCATCCGCACACGGGTGGCCGAGATGGCCAGCTATTTCGGTATCCAGGGGTGGTTTCACCGGAACGTCAACGAACTGTCCGGCGGGCAGAAGCAGCTGCTCAACCTCGCCTCTGTCATGGCGATGCAGCCGGACATCCTGATCCTCGACGAGCCGACGAGCCAGCTCGACCCGATCGCGGCGACGGACTTCCTCAATACGATCCGCAAGATCAACCTCGAACTGGGCACGACCATCCTCATCACCGAACACCGTCTGGAGGACATCTTCCACGCGTCCGACACCGTCGTGGTGCTCGAAGACGGCAAGCTCCTCTGCAAGGACAGCCCGAAGAAGATCGGCGCCTTCCTCAAGGAGAGCGGCAACGAGATGTTCGCGGCTCTGCCGTCCCCCGTGCAGATCTACTACGGCGTCGAACATACGCCGGCAGGAGAGACCGCGCTTTCAGGCAGCACGCACGCCGAAGACTGCCCGCTGACCGTCCGCGAGGGGCGCAGCTGGCTTTCCGGGGCGTTCGAGGGGCACAGACCGCAGGAAGCAGTGATCGAGGAACCGCCCTACGACGACGAAGTCAAAGATCCGGTCCTGCGCCTCAAGGAGGTCTGGTACCGGTATGAGAAGGATGCTGCGGATATCCTCAAAGGTGCCGAATTCGCGGTCGAGCGCGGCGAGATCTTCGCGGTCGTCGGCGGCAACGGCACCGGCAAGTCCACGATGCTCAAAGCCATCTGCAACATCTGCCCGCCATACCGCGGCCACGTCTATCTGGACGGAAAGAAGATCAGCAGCTTGAAAAGCCGCGAACTGTTCAAGGGCAAACTCGCCATGCTCCCGCAGGACCCGCAGAGCCTCTTCGTCAAGAAGACGGTCCGCGAGGAACTGGAGGAGATGTGCAGCGACAAGAATGACCCGCGCATCGAAGACGTGGCGGCGCTCTGCGAAGTGGATCAGCTCTTCGCGAGCCATCCGTACGACCTCTCCGGCGGCGAACAGCAGCGCGCGGCGCTCGCCAAGGTCCTGCTGACCGATCCCGAGCTGCTCCTGCTGGACGAGCCGACCAAGGGGATGGACAGCTTTTTCAAACAGAAATTCGCCCGGATCCTCCGGGATCTCAAGGCGCGCGGGGTCACCATCCTGATGGTCTCCCACGACGTCGAGTTCTGCGCCAGACATGCGGACCGCGTGGGGATGTTCTTCGACGGGGCGCTGATGAGTACCAACACGCCGAGGCGATTCTTCTCACAGAACAGTTTTTATACGACGGCGGCCAACCGCATGAGCCGGCATCTCTTCCCGAACGCCATCACGAACGAAGATGTGACCGCGCTGTACGGGAGGAATGCAGACGCTGCGCAGGTCAACACAGCCGGCGCGCAGAAAGAGGAGTGACCGGGTATGAAGAAGACAAGAAGGATCCTCGAAATCATCGTGATCGTGCTGCTCATCCCGGCAGCGTTGATGCTGTCGCTCAAACTGGGCGACAGGCAGTATTACCTCAGCAGTGCCGTCATCCTGCTCCTGATGATGCTGCCGTTCTTCGTGCACTTCGAATACCGCGCGCCGTCCGCCAGAGAGCTCGTGACGCTGGCGGTCATGGCGGCGATCTGCGCGATGGGGCGCATCGCTTTTGTCATGATCCCGTATTTCTCGGCGATGACCGGGCTGATCATGATCAGCGGCATCGCGCTCGGCGCGGAGTCGGGATTTATCATCGGGGCGCTCGGGGCGTTCGCGAGCAATTTCATCTACGGCCAGGGGCCCTGGACGCCGTGGCAGATGTTCGCGTACGGGCTGGCGGGGTGCCTTGCGGGGCTGCTCGCGAAGAAAGCCGTCATGGCCCCGGAGAAACGCGTGCAGACGGCGGTGATCGGCGGCCTTCTGGTCCTCTGCCTCATCGGCCCGCTGCTCGATACGGCGGCGCTGTTCCTCAGCATGACGGAGCTCAACGGCGCTTCCATCGGGACCATCTATCTGGCCGGGCTGCCGGTGAACGCCATCCATGGGGCTTGCACCCTCGTGACGCTGCTGCTCCTGCTGCGGCCGGTCAGTGAAAAACTGGAGCGTGTCAAGACCAAGTACGGAATGCTGGATCAATGAAATTCGAGAGCTACCACCCGACGATCAATCTGCTGTTCTTCATCGCCGCGCTGACGGGGACGATCTGGTTCCGTCACCCGGTGTATCTTGGCATATCGTTCG
>JAILFI010000133.1 GCA_024697655.1 Clostridiales bacterium | reverse complement strand
TGAACCAGCACGGTGTTACCCACACGCCCCTCAAACGTGCGCGTCTGCCTATTCCGCCACGGGCGCATGCCGTTTGGCTAACAAACTAATAATAAAGATTCGGACACAGGTTGTCAACAACTTTTTACCTGCCCGTGCAGGGAATTGCTGACTGCCTGTGTCCATTCTCATTTTTTACGGCTGCTGACCGCCGGGTCCGCCCATGCCGCCCTGACCGCCCATGTCACCACCGGGCATACCGCCGCCACCCATCATCTGATTGTTCATCTCCGTTGTCTGCGTACCGTTGACAATGAGCGTGCCGCCATTTAATTCTGCGCCCATATCATAGTCAAACGGAGACTGGGCTGTGATGTCAACAGTGCCGCCGTTGATGTAAATATATCCGTTTGAGTCAACAGCGTCTGTGTCGCCCTGTCCCATGCTGATGGTGATCTCGCCGCCGTTGATCTCAATGGTGGGTGTGTAGGCGGCAGACTTCGCTGCCGCATTGATGCCGTCATCCGAGGCACTGATCCCGATCACACCATCGTTGATCGTAACATACGTCGCTTCGATTGCTTCCGCCGCTGAGATATCAAACGTACCTGCATTGATCGTCAGCGTGGTGATAGCGTGGATCCCGTCGTCCGCCGCATTGATCTTGAATGTGCCGCCTGCAATGTAGACATATCCCTTCGTTTCATCCTCTTCATTGCTTGCATGGATGCCGTCTTTCCCGCTGGTGAGATCGAAGGTGCCGTCCGCGATCCGTACACTGTCTTTGCCCTCCAGTGCATGACCGGCCACGTCGATGCTGATCGTACCGCCCGTCACTTTGAGGTCATCTTTAGATGTGATCCCGTTGCCCTCTTCAGCAGTGATCGTCAGGCTGCCGCTTCCCTGGACACACAGGTCATCCTTTGAGAAAACGACCGCATCGATATTGGTTTCTCCATCCGCTGTGTATGTCCCTGTTGTTGTCAGTGTGTTCGTGCTTCCGTCTGCAAGTGTCAGGAACACTTTATCGGCCTGTTTCACATAGATCGCTGCACTGTTCGCATTGGTGATCTTCGCATCATCCAGCACGATCTGGACCTTCGCTGCATCATCTGCTTCCACGATGACCTGTCCGGTGAATTCTCCCGAGAGCACATATACACCCTCTTCCGTGATCGTCACAGTGCTGCCATCCACAGCTGCCCCGCTGCCGTCTACGCTGGCACTGCTGCCCGAAAGACTGATCTTCGTTGCCGCACTCTCATCATAGGAAGCATCCATATCTCTGTCCGTGAACATCTCGTCTGAGGATGTGCTCTCTTCTTCCTCTGCAGATGCTGTCTCCGCCTCTGCGGAGGTCTCCGTGGATACCGTTGTAACAGAACTGTCATTCGCGGCGCTTTCCGCACCTGCGTCTGCTGCTTTTCCGCATCCTGCCATCGTCATGATGATCAGCATGATGCAAAGCAGTATCGCCGCCAACTTGCTCTTCGCACTTTTCATATTCATCTTCATCTATCTGCCCTTTCTGCCGCTTTCCTGATTCCTTCACATTTCATTGACTAAGAAGCCTTACAGTTCATTGCCGCTTTCCACATGCCGGGAGACCGAGATCTCCAGGTTGCCGTTGCGGCAGCGCATCTCGTTGAGAAACTCTCTTTCCTTGTCCGCGTCTTTCAGTTCGATGTCATAGGTCAGTTTCATCATGCTGCCCATGTTCGTCGTCTTGACCTTGAGCAGGTCCGACCGGCTCGTGTAATCGCTCATCAGATCGTCAAAGACACCGCTGTAATCGAGATCTTCCGGGATCATGACGACCAGCCTTCTGGCGAGCGGCTTGCCGTCACCGAACTTCAGCACGGAATAGAGCATCATCACGAGCCCCATCAGCGCCACGAAGACGCTGCCGTAGACAAGTTGTCCCATCCCGCAGGCGAGCCCGGCGCTCATCGCCAGGAACAAGGCTGCGATCTCTCTGGCACTGCCCGGCACCGAACGGAACCGGACCAGACTGAACGCACCGGCTACGGCGATTCCGGCACCGATGCTTCCATTGACCATCATGATGACCATCGCCACGACCGCCGGCAGCATGATGAGTGTTGCCAGAAAGCTTTTGGTGTATCGCGTCCGGAAGGAGTAAGTCAGTGCGAGGAACACCCCGATGACCAGCGCCGCTCCGATATCCATCAGAAACCCCTGCATCGTGAGTTCCGCTGCTGTTGTTGTAGTCAGTAGTTCTGTCATTTTTATGCTCCTTCCTGCATCACGGGCTCGTTGCCCATCAATCGTCTTCTTGCAGCGCCGGCGGTCCTTCCCGCTGTTTCACGCTGCCTTCTTTCTGCTTCCCTGCGGGCCTTTAAAGCAGCCGCGCGCTGTTTCGATTCCTCCATCATGGACTGTGTATAGCCTATGCCGTATTTGGAGAACCGCTGCTTGTAGATCTTTTCTTCATCGAAGAAGTCCAGCAGCCACCGCGGCATACCAAGGGCGGTCTTCACTTCCAGCAGGACCATCTTGTCCGGGAGGATCGCCTTTCCCTCTCCCTCCGGCAAGTAATATCCGGATTTCGTCCTCTCGTACTCCTTGTAACGGATATCTCTGTCGAAGGTCATACGGAAGTCCGGATCATCCTTGGCGAACCACGCTTCCCTGTCACAGGAGATGTGCGCTGCAGGACCGAGCCCCTTATAGAGTCCTGTGAAGTATTGGATCTCTTTCGTGATCTGCTCCTGACAGCCTTCCTTGAGAAACTCTTCCACGGTCAGGCGTCTTTTATAGACGACGTGATCGTATTTCTTCTTGAGTTCAAGGAACATCTGCGAGGGTGCCGTTCTGTCGCCGTAATAGCGAATGCGGAGTTTTTCCTTGTAGAGCGGCCTTTCGATCGAGCGGCGGATCAGCAGATGGTCTTCGGTGTCGAAGTAGATGCTGCCCACGCGGCTCCTGCCGAACTCATCCGGCCGCATATGCGCCTGCATAAGGCGATGGAGTTTTTCCGCCTGCTGTTCGCTCATCAGGTAT
>JAILFI010000166.1 GCA_024697655.1 Clostridiales bacterium | reverse complement strand
GACAGGCACCGGCCAGCTGCCGAAGTTTGAAGATGACATGTTCCATGTACCGGCCAAGGATTTCTTCCTGATCCCGACGGCGGAAGTCCCGGTGACGAACCTCCTGATGAACGAGATCATCGACGGCGATCAGCTGCCGATCTACTATACTGCATACACACCGTGCTTCCGCGCAGAGGCGGGCAGCGCCGGCAGAGATACCCGCGGCCTCATCCGCCAGCACCAGTTCCAGAAAGTCGAAATGGTCAAATTCTCCAAGCCGGAGGATTCCTACGATGAGCTTGAGAGCCTCATCGCCGCAGCGGAAGATGTCCTGAAGATCCTGGAGATCCCGTACCGTGTCGTGGTCCTGTCCACAGGCGACCTCGGGTTCTCTTCTGCGAAGACCTGCGACATCGAAGTCTGGATGCCCAGCTACGGCCGCTACGTCGAGATCAGCTCCTGCAGCAACTTCGAAGACTTCCAGGCGCGCCGCGCGAACATCCGCTTCCGCCGCGACCCGAAGAGCAAACCCGAATTCGTCCACACTCTGAACGGCAGCGGCCTGGCGGTCGGCCGTACGGTGGCGGCGATCCTCGAGAACTACCAGCAGGCGGACGGCTCTGTCGTCATACCGGAAGCGCTTCGCAAGTACATGGGGTGCGACCGCATCACCAAATAGGTGCAGCAGACGGATCCGGAGACCGACTGGAACAGGCTTGTTCCGGATGTAAAAATATGGTATTTTAATAATGCAGCAAGTCACTCTGAAAGGGGGGAGGCATGCTGCATTTTTTGTATCTGCAGGAAGAGGTTCTGCTGTGCCGGCTGTGCGACGTGGTCTGCCGGCTGTTATTTGTATGCTTGCTGGCGCAGGTGAGTGTGAGCGATATCCGATCGATGAAGATCCCGGACCGGCTGAACGGAGCGATCCTTGTGCTCGGCGCTGTGCGGCGGGGGATCCTCTTCGCTTTCGGCGCACAGGCGTCCGGCGCGGCGGGGGGCATGCTTTTGGCGGATGGGCTTTACGGGATGCTGGCGGCGGCACTGCCGATGTATCTGCTCGCGCTCGCCGGGCCGGGCAGCCTCGGGGGCGGAGATATCAAGCTGGTCGCAGCCTGCGGCGTTTTTCTCGGGGCGGGCGGCGTTCTTTGGGGTACGGCAGCAGGTATGGTGATGGCGGGCGTCTATGCGGCGGCAGCCCTGCTGCGGCACAAAAAAGCCCGGAGCGTCTTTCCGCTCGGGCCGTTTCTGTCATGCGGGTATCTGCTTCAGATGATGTGTTCGTCGTAGGAGGCGATCAGCAGGCGGCGCAGAAACCGTTTTTTGTACTTGATCTTTGCGATCTTGCTGACTTTATGGACCATGTGCAGGTTGATCGGACCGCCGATCACACCGGCAAAGGTGAACCCTTGCAGGAATTTGGCGACCAGAAGGTCGGTCGCGAGCGTGTTCGAGACGAGTTCGATGTCTTCCTGACGGATCTCGGTATCGATGTCTTCCCAGTGATCGATCGCTTCGCCGATCTCATCGCACTCTTCCGAGAATGCCTCTTTGTCATGGCCCTCGGAGAAGATCGTATTGAACAGCGCCAGCGTATAACGTTTTTCCCGCTCGTCACGGAAGTCGATGCCGTAGGCGGCGGCGATCTCATAGGATGTCTTGAGCAGCATGGCGAGGAAGATCGGGATGTCCGGCAGACCGAGTCCGAAGATGCCGAGCCCCGACCCTTCCGCGGTCGTGATCCCCTTGGTCATCGCCGTGCGTCCGCCGGCTGATTTATCGACGGCTTTCAGCGTTTCTTCGTAGATCATCTTGTCGAGCGAAGCGGCGTAGACCTCATACTGCCGGCGTGCTTTTTCGATCCCCATTTTGTCGATGAGGTTGTCGCCTTTCGTGAAGATCAGGGTGAACCCCTTTTCAAAGGCAGCCTCAAGCGAGACCATGGCTTTTTCCGGAATCTTTTCACGGATCCTGTCCGTAAGACCGAAACCGCGGCTGCGGCTTTCCTTTGCCAGGATCTTCTGTTCCAGCTGCCGGGTCTTCGACAGTTCCTTTTTCAGTACGCGGATCTCCTGTGCTGTTCTTCTCATGGGTACAGTATAAAGCAAAAAGCGTTTGATTGACAAATCAGATCTAGTAAAATGAACTTACCAAAGCTTGGAAGAACCGCGAAAGGAGACCTGCATGAAACTGGATCTGTTTGCTGTCATCATTATTGCAGTCGTCGTTCTGGTCGGGGGTTATGCGCTCTATATCCAGATCAAGACCAAAAGGAAGGGCATCGAGACGGAGGCCGAGATCATCAATGTGACAGAAAGATGGGACCGGACCGATGATTTTGACACGCTTTGCTACGACTATACAGTCGAGTACACCAATGATGAAGGAAAAACCATCACCGCGGCATTGGGCGGGATGTCGGACGCGAACAAACATTTGCAGGCCGGAGACCGCATCGTGATCAAATACCTGAAGGAAAAGCAGGAGTACCCGCTCCTGGTAAAAAAACTGTAACAGAACGTACAGGAAACGCTCCCGCCTTGACAGCTAAAGGCCCCATGCGTCGAGCATCCGCTGCATAGTCTGCCCGACCTCGCGGAGCGGGATACGCGTGTAGTAGAGTGCCAGGAGGATGCCGCCGCCGGTCATTTCATCGCTCTCTTCGACCGGAGCGGCTTCCACGCCGGCCGTAGCTGCCTGCTTACTGAGAAGCGCTGCAAGCGCTTTTTTGTTGCTTTCTGTGACAGGCTCCGCCGGGCGGACGCGCAGCAAAAGACTGATGCCGGACCAGGTGTTGATCACCTCCAGATCCGGGCATCCTTCCAGGATCCGGACGGCTTCGTTCAGTTTGGCGGCATACATGCGGCGGAGACGGTTGATGCCTTTGCGGTAGTACCCGCGGGCCATGAAGAGCGCGAGGGCCAGCTGTTCCGCCTTGGAACAGCTTTGGGTGTGTTCGGTCATGATTTCCTGCAGCAGCTGCGCCAGATGCTGCGGGACGACCATGTAGCTGATCCTTGCGGACGGGAAGAGCGTCGAGGAGAAGGATCCCAGATAGATGACGCGGTCGCTTTCGTCGAGTCCCTGCAGTGCCGGGATGGGCCGTCCGAAATAGCGGAGCTCGCTGTCGTAGTCGTCCTCGATGATGTAACTGCCGTTGGCTGCTGCCCACTCGAGCAGGGCGTACCGGCGGGAGGCCGGCATGACAGCGCCGGTGGGAAACTGGTTGGACGGGTTGACATAGACGGCGGAAGGAAGGTTGGCCGGCAGTTTTTCGATGCGGATGCCGTCCTGCGTGACTCCGACCGGGGTGATCCGGAATCCGCGGTCCCGGAAGATGCTGCGCACGGGCAGATATCCGGGTTGCTCCACGGAGACGTTGGAAATGCCCCGGCGCTGCAGCAGGCTGCAGATCAATGCGGTGATCTGCTGGGTGCCGGCGGCAATGACGATGCGGTCTTTGTCGCAGCGCACGCCGCGGGACGCGAAAACGTAGCGGGAGATCTCGTAGCGGAGCGATTCTTCGCCGCGCGGATCGCTCTCGAACAGAAGCTGCTGCGGCCAGTCGTTCAGCACGCTGTTGTAGCATTTTTTCCATTTTGCAAAGTCAAAACAGGCGAGGTCGCAGACATAGGGCGGCGCCGTGTTCAGATAGGGTGCGTCCGGCCGGTCGTCTTCCGGGGCGCCGGTATCTCCGGCGGCAGGCAGCGGAGAGGAGGAAAAAGCACCGCGGCCGACATAGTACCCGGCCCGGTCCCGGCTTTCCACATATCCTTCGACCATGAGCTGGGCGTATGCCTGTTCGACGGTGGTGATGCTGATCGATAAGGAAGCGGCGAGGCTTCGCAGAGAGGGCAGTTTTTCGCCGTTGCGGAGTTCGCCGCTGCGGATTGCACTCTTCAAATAGTCGTATAACTGTTCATACAGCGGTTTGTCACCGCCGCGGTCGAGAAGGGGCATGATCTGCTTCATTTCAACACTTTCTCCGTATTAATGCGATTCTATAAGAAAAGAAATATACAAACTGTATATATAAAAGTAACCGGATTTGTATATTTTGATATTAACACGTTGCGAATAGAATGTATACAGGAACAGAAGAGAAGGAGGTCCCAGATGTCTCTGCAGGAGAAAGAATCCAGAAAGATCCGGACGATGATACTGACAGCGCTGCTGATGTCGCTGATCATGGTGCTGACGTTCGCGACGAAGATCCCGGTCCCTGCGACGCAGGGGTACATTCACCTCGGCGACTGCATGATCTTCATGGCGGTCATCATTCTGGGAAGAAAATACGGTACGGCGGCTGCTGCGCTCGGGTCCGCGCTGGCGGATATCGTGGGCGGCTATGCATTCTATGCGCCGATCTCGTTCCTTGTCAAAGGCGCGATGGCGTTCCTTCTGGCGACATTCCTGTCCCGGGCGCTCGAAAAGAGCCGTGCGCACAGCATGCTGCTGGCGGCAGCCGGCATGGTGATCGCCGGCATGGTCATGGTGGCCGGGTATTATGCGGCGGAAACGATCCTCTACGGCAATCCTGTCGCCCCGCTCGCCGGTGTGCCGATGAATATCCTGCAGTTCGCGGCAGGCATCGCGGTCTCGCTGCCGCTTGCGGGGACGCTCGGCAAGACCGTCATCGGGAAAGACTTTGCGTATCGCATCAATGCGGACACCAATGCCCGCCGGGCGGTCACGGAAAGCAAATAGCAGATAACGGAAATAAGCTGCGGCAACAGGCATGATCACTCCCGGCACAAATGCCGGGAGTTTTAGCATCCGGCGATATCGTGTATAATAAAAGAGCAGGATAGCGCGGACAGACGCACAGATCCTGCAGGGAGGCATGCCATGAACGAAACACTGAAACGGATCATCGACGACAGCAAACGCATCGTTTTCTTCGGCGGCGCAGGCGTCAGTACGGAGAGCAACATCCCGGATTTCAGGTCGGAGACGGGGTTGTACAATGCGCAGCGCGAGTACGGCCGCTCCCCGGAGGAGATGCTGTCGCACTCCTTCTTCGTGCGGGAGACGGAGACCTTTTTCGATTACTATAAGAAAAACCTGATCTACCGGGAGGCGAAGCCCAACCGCGCCCACCTCGCACTGGCGAAGCTGGAAGAGGAGGGCAAACTCATCGGCGTCGTCACGCAGAACATAGACGGCCTGCACCAGATGGCGGGCAGCAAAAAGGTCTTTGAACTTCACGGCTCTGTGGCGCGCAATTTCTGCATGAAGTGCGGCAGACCGTTTGATCTGGACTATATCCTCGATGAATCGCACTGCATAGCAGGTGTCCCGAAGTGCGACTGCTGCGGCGGTACGGTCAAACCGGATGTCGTGCTCTATGAGGAGCCGCTGGACAGCGGCGTCATCGAAGGGGCGGTCGACGCGATCCAGCGGGCGGATACGCTGATCATCGGCGGAACGAGCCTGGCGGTCTATCCGGCGGCGAGTTTCATCCACTATTTCCGCGGCAGCAAAGTGGTGCTGATCAACAAGAGCAAAACAATGAATCCGGTCCGGGTCGACCTCGAGATCAATGAACCGATCGGGCAGGTGCTCGGCGATGTGACCGGCATCGAATAACGGCAATTCAGCAAGGCAGAACGGAGCACTATGGGAAACAGAAGAAGTATCCTGGTCACGAATGACGACGGCATCGATGCCCGCGGCATCCGCATGCTCGTGCGCACCTTGAGCGAGGTCGCGGACATCTATGTCTGCGCGCCTGCAACGGAACAGAGCGCGGCGGGGCACGGGCTGACGATGGGGCCGGGGCGGTATATCGATTTTAAGGAGCGGCAGATCCCGCGCACAGAGCTCGCCTATGCGGTGACCGGCAAGCCGGCGGACTGCGTCAAGATGGGGATCGGATTCCTCGAATCGCAGAAGGGTGTCTCCATCGACTACGTGTTTTCAGGGATCAACCACGGCGGCAATCTCGGGACGGATACGGTCTACTCGGGGACAGTCTCCGCGGCGCTGGAGGGGATGATCTGCGGCAAGTCCGCCGCGGCGGTCTCACTCGGCAGCCATAAAGCGGAGCATTTTGAGGCGGTGTGCAAGTTGGCGCTCCTGGCGTTCCGCATGCTGGAGCAGCGCAGCGAGGACGACCTGACTGTTCTCAATGTCAATGTGCCCGATATCCCGGAAGAGGAAGTGAAGGGGATCCAGGTGACGCACCTCGGACGCCGCGATTATGATGACTTCATGGTCGAGACCGGCAGCGCCGACGCGTTTTCCTGCATGTACCGCGGGACGCCGGTGGTGTACGATTCCGACGATCTTACGATCGATACGATCGCGCACCAGCACGGTTACGCGACCGTGACGCCGCTGCACCACGATCTGACCGACCGTGCCAGATACGCGGCACTCGCGGCAGCCGGCGGAAGCCTGTCGGAGAGGTATGGCCTGTTCCATTGAAAGGGCGCGGCAGGAAGTTTTCGGGCATCCGTATATGCTTGTTTACAGAAAATAGAAACATTTTCAAGCCGCCCGAAAAGTGTTCGAAAAGGCTTGTACAATTCACTAATTGTGATATTATTAACAAAGTAGGATGCGTCTGAAAGAGCGCCCCGTTTCCCCCTGACAAGGACAGTAAAAACAAGGGGCAGGTTCCGCAGGACGATCAGATAATTATGGATGATGATTAACTAAAGGAGGACATCATTTATGAGAGAAGTAGTAATCGTAAGCGCAGCGAGAACTCCCATCGGCAGCTTCGGCGGCTCCCTGAAGGATGTACCGGCAAGAACACTCGGTGCGGTCGCAGCGAAGGCGGCGATCGAAAGAGCGGGCATCCAGCCTGACATGATCGAAGAAGTCATCATGGGCTGCGTCCTGCAGGGCGGCCTGGGGCAGAACGTTGCACGTCAGATCTCCCTGGATGCCGGTGTTCCTGTGGAAGTTCCGTGCTTCACTCTGAATAAAGTCTGCGGTTCCGGTCTGAGAGCCATTTCTCTGGCGGCGCAGATGATCAAAGCCGGTGACGTCGATGTCGTGCTGGCAGGTGGTGCTGAGAATATGTCCGCGACCGGATATGCGATCCCGACAGGCAGATGGGGCGCCAGAATGTTCGACACCAAGATCGTCGACATGATGGTCAACGACGGCCTGATGGATATCTTCAACCACTACCACATGGGCATCACGGCGGAGAACGTAGCGGATCAGTTCGGTGTCACGAGAGAGGACATGGATGAATTCGCAGCAGCTTCCCAGCAGAAAGCCTGTGCAGCGATCGCATCCGGCAGATTCAAGGATGAGATCGTTCCGGTCGAGATCCCCCAGAAGAAGGGCGATCCGAAGATCTTCGACACCGATGAATTCCCCAGACAGGGTGTCACCGCAGAAGGGATCTCCAAACTCAAGCCCGCGTTCAAGAAGGACGGCGGCAGAGTCACCGCGGCGAACGCGTCCGGCATCAACGACAGCGGCGCAGCTGTTATCGTAATGAGCAAGGAAAAGGCGGATGAGCTCGGCATCAAGTATCTCTGCAAGATCGCAGGGTACGGCTCCGGCGGTGTTGATCCCAGCATCATGGGTGTCGGTCCTGTTCCGGCGACTAAGAAAGCACTGGAGAAGGCGGGCTGGACCATCGATGATCTCGATCTGATCGAGGCCAACGAAGCATTCGCAGCGCAGTCCGTCGCGGTTGCCAGACAGCTCAATTTCCCGATGGACAAAGTCAACGTCAACGGCGGCGCTATCGCGCTGGGCCATCCGATCGGTGCCAGCGGTTGCCGTATCTTCGTCACCCTCATCTACGAGATGATGAAGAGAGACGCCAAGAAGGGTCTTGCCACGCTGTGCATCGGCGGCGGCCAGGGCACTTCCCTGCTGGTCGAAAGAGACTAGCATCCTGATCTGCAGCAGGCTCTTTATGAGTACTCGCATAGATCATCATTCCATGAGAAAGAGGAGCCCCGCGGGGCTCCTCTTTCTTGTTCTTTCTTTACGGCAGAGGGCGGTTTCCCGGCGGATCACCGGAGCCGCTCGCGGAATTTTACGGTGAAGGTCGTTCCTTCCTCCGCGTTGCTCGTGCAGCTGATCGTCCCCTTGTGATCCTCCGCAATGGACCGGGCGATGGAAAGCCCGAGGCCGTAGCCGCCGGTATTCTCCATATGGGTGCGCGCCTTGTCCGCGCGGTAGAACCGCTCGAAGATGTGCGGCAGGTCTTCCGGCGGGATGGGGTCGCCCGTGTTGCGGACCGCCAGCGTCACGCCTTTGCCTTCTCTTTTGAGCGTCACGGTAACGGTGCTGTCCGGTGCCGCGTACTTGCATGCATTGTCCAGCAGGATGTGGATCAGCTGCCGGATCATCGTACTGTCTCCTTCGATATGCGCATCCGGGGTCAGGTCCGGTTCGAGACGGATCCCCCGCTCAAATGCGACCGGTTCGAACTGAAGGACATCATCCATGACCATATCGCCCAGATCCAGATCTGACAGGAGCATTTTCTGATCGCCGCTGTCGCTGCGGGCGAGGAACAGGAGCTGGTCGACCAGCGTTTTCATATGGACAGCTTCATCCTGCGTGCTCTCGATCCATTTGCGGTCATCCTCGGGCAGCGTTCTGTCGGGGGAGAGCAGAATGTTGTTGTTTGCGAGGATGACCGTCAGCGGTGTTTTGAGTTCGTGTGAGGCATCCGCAACGAACTCCTGCTGCCGGTCCCATGACTCCCTGACCGGCCGGACGGCCACCCGGGCCATGAACATACTGATCAGGAAGAACAGGAACATGATCACCGCCCACAGAACGGTGGATTTCACAATGGTCGCCCGTACTCCTTCATGGTATCCTGCTGCGTCTGCAAAAGCCATGTAAGTGGTGCCGTCCGCGGTGCGTGTCAGATAGAACAGCTCCAGCGATTCGTCTTCGCAGAGGTCGTTCTGCGGACCGGCAAGCGCTTCGTTGACGGCGGCCGTCAGCACTTCCTCGCCGGGATCATATCCATTCGAGATGGTCTCGACGCTGTTCCCCGAACTATCGACCGCGATCGCGATCGTGCCGGTGGGGATGCCGGCGTCTGACGTTTTTCCGCCGGTGCTGCTGATGATCCAAAGATCCTGCCCGTCTGAGCCGTATTCATCATCCGGTTCTTCTTCATCGAACCTGTCATCGTCCGGATCGGCTTCGGAATGCCCCGGGAACCGCATATCATCGTCCATCGGGAACATCGTACGGAAGTCCCGGAACGGATCCTGCTGCAGCGCCCCGATCGACCGGGACAGGTCTTCCTCGATCATGTGGCGCTCAAGCCGCGCTTCGTTATAGCAAAAGACAGCCAGGACCGCGAGAAGGATGATCCCGACCAGCAGCATATTCATGAATACGATCTTGCGCTGTAGTTTTTTGAGCATGGAGACCTCTTTGCCGCGCGGTCAGTTCGCTTCGATGATATAGCCGACTTTGCGCAGCGCGCTGATCTTCGCCGTTGAGCCGAGGAACGCGATCTTCTTGCGCAGGAATGAAATATACGCCTCGACATTGTTGTCGGAGGCTTCGCTGTCGTAGCCCCAGATCTTGGTGATCAGGGCGTCTTTGGTCAAAGGGGTGCCCTGGTTGGCAATGAGGAGCTTGAGCAGTTCGAATTCCTTGTAGTTGAGGTGGATCGACTTGGCACCTTTGCTCAGCTGGCAGGTCGCCAGATCCAGTTCGAGATCACCGAAGGTGAGTTTTTCGGTGATGACTTCGCCCTGCCGGCGGGTGACCGCCCGGATGCGCGCCAGCAGTTCACTCGGCGCGAAAGGTTTGGTCATATAGTCGTCCGCCCCGGCGTCAAGTCCCTTGACGCGGTTCTGGATCTCGTTGCGCGCGGTGAGCATGATGATGGGTGTATCCACTCTGGCGGCGCGGGCTTCTTTGGCCACGGTGAAGCCGTCTTTGCCGGGCAGCATGACATCCAGTACGATGACGTCATAAATGCCGCTCAGGATATAGTCGAGGCCGCTGTCGCCGTCGTGTACGACATCGACCATGTATTTTTCTTTTTCGAGGATCTCTTTGAGTGCTGCGGCGAGGCGCACTTCGTCTTCTACGATCAGTACCTGCATGGGGTCCTCCGGGTGTTGTCTGATCCGGTGCCGGAAGAAAGGAGATGGAGTCCCGGCACCGCAATGTCCTTTTGCGTATCCTATATTAATCAGGGTTTCTTAAAATATACTGAAAGCAGTATGAAAAAGACAGCCGTCCGCGCAGCAAGGCTGTCTGTTCCTTTCGCGCTCAGAGAAGCGTCAGGCCGCTGCGCAGTTCTCTTTCGAATTCATGACGGTGGACAGGGCTGTGGACGCCCGGCAGACCGCCGGTGTGGAAGAAGATCACATTGCTGTCCGGCAGGATGATCTCTTCCTGGATCATCTTGCAGACGGCGTTGAATGTCTTGCCTGTATAGCAGGGGTCGAGGATGATGCCCTCCCGGCGCGCCATGTAATAAATGGCTTTGCGCACTTCGCCGACAGGGTTGTTATAGGCGCCGAAATCATATCCGGTCACGATGTCGAACGCATCCTCCCCGGCTTTTTCCTGGGTGAGACCTGCGAACTCATACAACTGGCTGTACAGCGCCATAGCAGTCTGCTGCGGGGGGACTTCCTGCGGCATGATCGTGACGCCCTTTAATGCGAACGGCGCGCCGATCTCACGCAGCCCTGCGAACAGGCCGGTGTAGGTGCCGAAACTGCCGACCGTGGTGACGAAGATGCCGTCTGTGATGCCCATCGCCCGGGCTTGCCCGGCTGTTTCTTCCGCAACATTCACGTACCCCATAGTGCCGATGGCATTGCTGCCGCCCAGGGGGATGTAATATACTTTCTCGCCGGCGGCTTCGTAGCGGTCTTTCGTGATGCGGACCATTTCTTCGAGCGGCCGTTTGTCCTCTTCACTGTGGTTGAGGACGACGTCAGCGCCCATGATCCTGTCGAGCAGGATGTTGGAACTGATCTCTCCGGGATAGACGTCCTCGGAGACGATGGCGCAGCGCATGCCGTGTCTGGCGGCGACAGCAGCTGTGAGCCGGCCGTGGTTGGTCTGCGCGCCGCCGACCGTGAGGAGCATGGTCGCGCCTTTGGCCTTTGCGTCCGCGAGCAGGTACTCCAGTTTGCGGAGTTTGTTGCCGCCCGCGCCGAGGCTGGTCATGTCTTCTCTTTTGATATAGAAATGAACGCCCAGATCTTCCGATACACCGGGCAGATACTCCAAAGGCGTCGGTGCGTTAACGATGTCGATCCTGGGAATCGTGTTCATGGCAGTTCTCCTTCTGTTCGCTGATCCGACGGCAGGGCGGCGCCCGCCGATCGGAGAATCCGCTTCCTTACATATAGAATAGTACCACGGGGTATGGTATAATATCAAAACAAAATAGCGTTTTTCTAGACATTTCTTGGAAAAATCGCCGTCGTATAAGGAGTAGTGAAAAGATGGCTGACAACGATACCACGAGATCGAATTTTATCCACAATTTTATCGATGAGGACCTCGCCGCAGGCAAGTATAAAGAGGTCTATACGAGATTCCCGCCGGAGCCGAACGGATACCTCCACATCGGGCACGCCAAGTCGATCTGCCTGAACTTCGGAACGGCGCAAAAGTACGGCGGCAGATGCAACCTGCGTTATGACGATACCAACCCGGTCAAAGAGGATACCGAATACGTCGACAGCATCGAAGAAGATATCCGCTGGCTGGGTTTTAAGTGGGACAAGCAGCTCTGGGCTTCGGACTATTTTGACAAGATGTATGAAGCGGCGATCAGCCTGATCGAGCAGGGCAAGGCATTTGTCTGTGACCTGACGGCAGACGAGATCCGCGCGTACCGCGGCACACTGACGGAGCCCGGCAAGGAGAGCCCCTATAGAAACCGCACCGTGGAGGAGAACCTGACGCTCTTCCAGGAGATGAAAGAAGGAAAATACAAAGACGGTGAAAAGGTGCTGCGCGCGAAGATCGATATGGCCAGCCCCAACATCAACATGCGCGATCCGGTCATCTACCGCATTGCGCACGCCACGCATCACAATACCGGCGACAAGTGGTGCATCTATCCGATGTACGACTTCGCGCACCCGATCGAAGACGCGATCGAGGGCATCACGCATTCCATCTGCACACTGGAGTTTGAAGACCACCGCCCGCTTTACGACTGGGTGCTGGACGAGCTCGGCTGGTGGGATCCGCGCCCCCGGCAGATCGAATTCGCGCGGCTCAACGTGACCGATACGGTCATGAGCAAGCGATTCCTTAAGAGAATGGTCGATGAAGGCGTCGTCGATGGCTGGGACGATCCGCGCATGCCCACCATTGCGGGACTGCGCCGCCGCGGTTACACACCCGAGTCGATCCGCGATTTCTGCGAGCGCATCGGTGTCGCGAAAGCGAACAGCACGGTCGATGCCGCACTGCTCGACTACTGTGTCCGCGAGGACCTGAAGAGCAAGGTCGAGAGCCGCAATGTCGTCTTTGATCCCATCAAGGTCGTCATCACCAACTATCCGGAAGACATGACCGAGGAGATGGAGATGGAGAACAACCGCGACCGCGAGGATCTGGGGACCCGCAAGGTCCCGTTCTCCCGCGAACTGCTGGTGGACGGCGAGGACTTCATGGAGGTGCCGGTCAAAAAGTACTTCCGCCTCTTCCCGGGCAATGAAGTCCGCTTCAAGGGCGCTTACTTTATCACCTGCAATGAAGTCGTGAAGAACGAAGATGGCAGCATCAAAGAATTGCTCTGCACCTATGACCCGGAGACCAGATCCGGCAGCGGATTCGAAGGGCGCAAGGTCAAGGGCACCATTCACTGGGTCGACGCAAAGACCGCTGTGCCGGTCACGGTCAGAGACTACCAGTCGCTGATGATGACCGATGAGAACGGCGAGATGGTCGAGCGGCCGGACAGCGCTGTCACACGCACCGCCTATGCGGAACCGCTGATCAAAGACGCGCAGCCAGGCGAGAGATTCCAGTTCTTCCGCCACGGCTATTACATTGCTGACAGCAAACTGTGCACAGCAGAGGAGAAGGTCTTCAACCGCATCGTCGATCTGAAGAGCAGTTTCAAGATCAAATAGAAGGATCCGCAGCGGCGGATCATCAGTGAGAGAAAGAGAATGATCACACCGAAACAGAGAAAATACCTTAAAGGTCTGGCGCAGGAACTGTCTCCGATCGTCATGATCGGCAAAGCCGGCCTGACCGACAATATCTATACGGAGATGCGCAATGCGCTGCGCACCAGAGAACTGGTGAAGGTCAAACTGCAGGAGGGCTGCGATCTTGATCCGAAAGAAACAGCCAACAAGCTGGCTGAGGATCTTGGCGCGGATTTTGTGCAGGCGATCGGCCGCAAGTTCGTCCTCTATAAGAAGACGGACGATGAAAAGTATAAAGCGAAGAGCATCGTCCTGCCGCGGGACTAGGGCCGCGCAGGCGTGACAGAGGCGGCAGCTATGCGGACCATCCTTCTGACAATCGCATATGACGGAACGCAGTACTACGGGTGGCAGATCCAGCCGGATGTTCCGACGGTCCAGGGGGAGATCGAGAAGGCGCTGCACCGCGTGACCGGGAAGCAGATCCCGATCAACGGCACGGGCAGGACCGACCGCGGCGTCCATGCGCTGGGACAATGCGCAACATTCACGATCGGCGACGGCATTCCGACAGAGCGCATCGCATTCGCGCTGAACAATGCGCTGCCGGGCGGGATCCGCATCGTATCGGCCGTGGAGAAACCGGACGGGTTTCACGCGCGGTTTGACGCGAAGGGCAAGACGTACCGGTACCGGCTTTTGCTCGGTGTTCCGGGCGATCCGGCGCCGCTTTATCTGCGCGATCATGTCTATCATGTGCGGATACCGCTCGACATCAGCGCGATGCGCGAGGCGGCGGGATATATGGAAGGCACGCACGACTTTGCCTGTTTTCAGGCTGCCGGCGGGGAAGAGCGCGAGACGACGGTCCGTACTGTGTACCGGGTCAGTTTGACGGAGCGATTCCTGGAAGCAGGGTTTTTCCCGGAAGAACAGGGTGCCCACATTCTGGACATCGATGTCACCGGCAACGGATTTTTGTATAACATGGTCCGCATCATGGCGGGCACACTGGTGGATGTCGGCAGCGGCAGGCTGGCCGCCGCGGATATCCCCGCGATCCTGGCAGGCGCCGACCGGGAGAAAGCCGGTCACACAGCGCCGCCCCAGGGGCTGTATCTCATGAAGGTCTATTTTGAGGAGGAGACAAGTCATGGCAAAGAATGAGCCGTTGGTCAAGCGCCCCAGCTGGGACGAATACTTCATGCAGATGGCGGAGCTCACCGCGCAGCGTTCCACCTGCCTGCGCCGGCACGTCGGCGCGGTCATCGTCCAGGACAAGCATGTCGTGGCGACCGGTTACAACGGCGCCCCGAAAGGTGTGGCGCACTGCGAGGAACTGGGCGGCTGCCTGCGTGAAAAGATGGGCATCCCCTCCGGTGAGCGGCATGAACTTTGCCGGGCGCTCCATGCGGAGCAGAACGCGATCATCCAGGCGGCAACGCTTGCGCAGAGCATCGAAGGCGCCAGCATCTACATCACGCACCAGCCCTGCATCATCTGTGCCAAGATGATCATCAACGCCGGGATCAAGCGCATCGTTGTCAAAGAAGGCTACCCGGATGAAATGTCCGTGAGAATGCTTGATGAAGCCGGCCTCAAGATCGTCATGTTCGGCGAAGAAGAGGAATACGGTCTGCATCAGTAACGGCGGTCCGCGGCAGCGCGGATCTGCCGGATGAGGAAGGAAGCGCATGGAACCACGTCTTACGACTGTCGATTCCAAAACTCTATACAAAAACATGGCAAAGGTGGCCCTGCCCATTTCGGTGCAGGGTCTTATCACGTCTTCATTGACGCTGATCGACAACCTGATGGTCGGCAGCCTCGGGGAGAGCGAACTGTCGGCGGTCGGCGTTGCGGGCAACGTCTTCTTTGTGTTCTTCCTGCTGATCTGGGGGTTCTGCGCAGGCTGTTCGACATTCCTCGCGCAGTTCTTCGGAGCGGGGGACATGAAGAACATCCGCAAGACCATGGGCTTTATGTGGCTGGTCTGCGGGATCATCGCCGCGTTGTTTTTCCTTCTGACTTACGGGATGCCGCATGCGGTGCTGCGATTCTTTACCGACATCCAGGTCATGATCGATCTCGGAGCGGCGTACATGCGGATCGCAGCGTTCTCCACGCTGTTCCTTGTGCTGATCATTCCCTGCAACACAGCGCTGCGCTCTATCCAGAAGCCGCATATCCCGCTGGTGACGGGGATCGTTTCGTTTGCGACCAATACAGTCCTGAATTACATTCTGATTTTTGGCAAATTCGGCGCGCCGCGGATGGGCGTGGAAGGCGCCGCGCTCGCGACCTGCATTGCCAGAGCGCTCGAGGCGGTCATCGTCGCTTTTCTGATCTTCGGCGGCAGGGTACCGGTTTCCGGCAAACTCCGGGAGTTTCTCGGCTGGCCGAAAGAGCTCGTCAGACGTGTTCTCAGGAACGCGCTGCCGGTCACCCTTAATGAGTCCCTCTGGGGACTGGGCGTCACCATGTACGCAGCAGCGTTCGCCAGAGTCGGTGTGACGGCGTACGCGTCTGTACAGGCTTCGCTGGCGATCAACGATCTGTTCCAGACCGCGGCTATGGGAGTCGGGGATGCTTCGCTGATCCTGCTCGGGCAGAAACTGGGGGAGAACAATCTGGAAGAAGCGCGCGGCTACGCGAAGAAATTCCTGCGTGCCGGTCTTGCGGTCGGGATCGCGGTCGGACTGCTGCTGATCGTCCTCGGGCGGCCCATCGTCGGGTTCTTTGACTTTACGGCGGAAGGCGCCATGTACACGCGGTATATCCTCCTCATCTTTGGCGTGATGATGCCGGTCAGTCTGCTCAATATGATCATCGTTACAGGTATCCTGCGGTCCGGCGGAGATACGCGGTTTGCGCTGATCGTCGACGCCGGCAGCGTGTGGGTGCTCGGCATTCCCGCGGCGTTCGTGTCGGCGCTGGTCTTCCATTGGCCGATCTACCTGTGTGTGGCGGCGATCCAGTTCGAGGCGCTCGTCAAACTGGTCGTTCTTTGGATCCGCTACCGCCAGGAGAAGTGGGTGCGGAACGTGATCAGCGGCCTGTAGCGGGTGCAGAAAATGCAAAAAATGGATAACAGCCTGTGCATAAATCGAGCCGGACGGCTTTACATTCGGGGCCGTCAGGATATAATTATAGTAAGGGAAGACTATTCCCGAACGGACGCTACAGGACAGGAGAGAAGACGTGGAGTATGTTATCGGCGCGATCGCTGGCCTCATCTTCGGCGGCATCGTGGCTTTTTTAAAAGGCCGATTCCTTTGGAAAAAGGGATTTGAAAGCGATACACCGGAGCAGCTCGGCGGCGTGATGGCACGGTCCGCGGTCAGTTTTTTCATCAATGTCGTCACACTGGCTGTGATCTTTCTGGCGCGTGATCTGGTGCCGTTTCACTGGATCGCCTGTCTTATCGCCGCAGCGCTGGCGATGTCCATCCTCAACCCGCTGTTCATAGCGCGGTACAAGCCGAAAGAAATGTCCGGAAACTGAAAGAAAAGAGCAACAGATCATGATCAGCACACTCCATGACATCGGCATGACCGATGGCATGATCACAAGTTCCCTCATAACGATCTTCCTGTCGGTCCTCGCCATCGTGGCGGGGCGGCATTTGAGTATCGTCCCCGGCAAACTGCAGAACGCGGTCGAGCTGGCTGTGGAAGGTCTGCTCAATTTCTTCTCGGATATCATGGGCAGAAAGCTCGCCCGGCAGTATCTGCCGCTGGTGGGAACGCTCTTTATTTACATTCTGTGCTGCAACTACTCCGGGCTTCTGCCCGGCGCGGGTGAGGTCAACGGCCTGTCGGCACCGACCAACAGCATCAACTGCACGGCGGCGATGGCGATCACGGTCTTTATCATGACCCAGGTGGCTGGCATCAAGGCGGCACACGGACCGAAATACTACCTGCATCTGTTCAAACCGGTGGCGTTCATTGCGCCGCTGATGGCGATCGAGATGCTGGTGCGTCCGCTGTCTCTCTCCCTCCGACTTTACGGCAATGTGCTCGGTGAGGAGACGGCTACACACGTATTCTTCCAGCTCATCCCGATCGGTGTGCCGGTCATCATGCAGGCACTGAGCATCCTGATGGGGCTCATCCAGGCGCTCGTTTTCTCGCTCCTGACATCGATCTATCTGTCGGAGGCCTGCGAGACGGAAGAACTGACGGAGCACGATTGAGGCAATGGCAGCAGCCGAGCGGAGCGAAGCTCCGGGACGGCAGTTGTAGAATAGCGAATATAGCAGTTATTGCAAGTAGAAAGGAGTATCACTCATGACTGGACTTATCGCAGTGGCAGCAGCGCTGGCCATCGGTATTGCGGCATTTGGCTCGGCGATCGGGCAGGGCAATGTTGCGAGCAAGGCACTGGAAGGCATGGCGAGACAGCCGGAAGCAGCCGGCATGCTTCGTACCAACATGATCCTGGCGCTGGCTTTCATCGAATCGCTGAGCATTTATGCGCTGGTCATCGCGTTCCTTCTGGCCGCGAAGATCTGAGGAAGACCGTACCTGACGGAAGAAGGAAGATATTATGGTTGAAGCATTGGGGATCGACCTCAAAGAATTCATCTTTTATCTGATCAACTTTGCCATCCTTGTCGGTGTCCTCGCAAAGTTCCTCTATAAACCGTTCCTGAACATCCTTGATGAACGCAGAAAGAAGATCCAGGATGCACTCGACAGCGCTGAGGCGATGAACCGCCGTGCGGACGAGAAGATGGATGCGTATACAAAGCGCATCGCGAACGTGGAGAGTGAAGGCCGCGAGATCATCCGGGAGGCCAAAAGCAAGGCCGACCAGGAGGCGCGCGCCATTCTGGATGAAGCCGGCGAACGCGCCAGCAGGATGATCACGGACGCCAGAGACGAGATCGAACGGGACAAGGCGAAGGCGAGAGCGGATATGAAAGGCGAGATCAGAGATCTGGCCCTGCTTGCTGCGTCCAGGATCCTCGAAGAGGAGATCGCCCCGAACGAGCGGCAGGAACAGATCGTTGATCAGATCCTGAAAGAACAGGGAGAAGGTAAATGGGCGAGCTGAGCGTTGATATGACATACGCCACCGCCCTCTTTGAAGCGGCCGGTGACGCGGGGATACAGGAGCAGGTCCGCGGGGAGATGGAGAGTCTTCTTGACGTGTTCCGGAAAGAACCGGATTTTTACCGGTTCTTCTGCATGCCCGGAATCCCTGCCGACGAAAAGAAAGAGGTCCTCACAAATGTCCTCGGGGACAAAATCAGCAGGGAGCTTATCAACTTCCTGTTCATCCTCG
>JAILFI010000148.1 GCA_024697655.1 Clostridiales bacterium | reverse complement strand
CATCCGAAGGAATGTGATGTACGGCGGAGGAGGAACAGGAGGGCAGGATGGAGAAGAAAAGCAACATCGATAAGCGGCTCTTCGGCCAGGCTCTGATCAAGTTCTTCGCCGGGCTTCTGATCGTCAGCGCGCTGGTTTTTGTACCGGCGGGAACGATCCGGTATCCGCAGGGGCTATTGTTCACGGCGATCCTTTTCGTGCCGATGTTCGTCGCCGGGCTGGTGATGCTGGCGAAGGCGCCGGACCTGCTCAGAAGACGGCTCAACGGGAAAGAAAACGAGGAGGATCAGAAAAAGGTCATCGCGCTGAGCGGCCTGATGTTCATCGCTGCGTTCGTTGTCGCGGGGCTCAATTTCCGGTTCGGCTGGCTCATCCTGCCGAAGTGGTTGCCGTGGGCGGCGGCGGTGATCTTCCTGCTCTCTTATGCGCTGTATGCGGAAGTGATGCGGGAGAACGCCTATCTGTCGCGGACCGTCTCGGTCGCAGAGGGGCAGCAGGTCGTCGACACCGGGATGTACGGGATCGTCCGCCACCCGATGTACGCGGTCACGCTGGTGCTGTTCCTGTCGATGCCGCTCGTTCTCGGTTCCTTGTTCTCGTTTGTGATCACGCTGGCCTACATTCCGATGATCGCCGTGCGCATCCGCGGGGAAGAGAAACTGCTGGAAGAGGAACTGGCGGGGTATAAAGCGTATAAACAACGTGTGCGGTGGAAGGTCATCCCGCACATCTGGTGAGAGAAATCGCTTTGCGAAAAAGGAGAAACCATATGAAAATCGTAGTGCTTGACGGATACACAGAGAACCCCGGCGATCTTTCCTGGGAGCCGCTTGCAGCGTTGGGAGACCTGGAGGTGCATGACCGCACGCCGCAGGAAGATGTTGCGGCGGTGCTCGGCGACGCGGAGATCGCAATCGTCAACAAGCTGGACATCACAAAGGACATCATCGATGCCTGCCCGAATCTCAGGTATATCGGCGTGCTGGCGACCGGCTATGACTGCGTCGATTACAAGTACGCGAAAGAGAAGGGGATCCCGGTCACCAACATCCCTGTGTACGGCACCGCGTCCGTTTCCCAGTTTGCCATCTCCCTGCTGCTGGAGATCTGCGAGCACGTTGGCCATCACGATGAAGCCGTTCACGCGGGGCGCTGGGAGAACAACCCGGATTGGTGCTTCTGGGAATACCCGCTGATCGAGCTGGACGGCAAGACAATGGGCATCATCGGCTTCGGCCGCATCGGGCAGCAGACCGGCCGCATCGCGAAAGCGCTCGGCATGCGGATCCTGGCCAACGACGCGCACGAAAGCGAGGCAGGCAGGGAGATCGCCGAGTACGTCGATCTGGAGCAGCTCCTCGCACAGTCTGATGTCATCGCGCTGCACTGCCCGCTCTTCCCGGAGACAGAGGGGATCATCAACAAGAACACGATCGCGAAGATGAAGGACGGCGTGATCCTCATCAACAACAGCCGCGGACCGCTCGTCGTCGAACAGGATCTGGCGGACGCGCTCAACAGCGGCAAGGTATATGCCGCCGCGGTGGATGTCACCTCGACAGAGCCGATCCGCGGGGACAATCCGCTACTCACCGCGAAGAACTGCATCATCACTCCGCACATCAGCTGGGCACCCAAAGAAAGCCGCCAGCGGATCATGGATACCGCTGCGGACAATCTGAAGGCGTTCCTCGAGGGAGCACCGGTCAATGTGGTGAATCTGTAAGCAAAACGGCAGGCCTTGACGGCCTGCCGTTTTTTATTGATCGATACCGGCTTCGTAATACTCTTTCATGATTGCGATGGTCGCGCTGGTGCCGAGCCGTTCGGCGCCGGCTGCGATCATTTCTTTTGCTGTCTTTAAATCACGGATGCCGCCGCTGGCTTTGAGTTTCGGTGCAGCAACCGGAGTTTCCGGCGATTCCGCCGTGGATGTCTGCTGCGCAGCCCAGCCTTCGGCGGCTTCTTTCATCAGGGTGAGGTCATGAACTGTTGCCCCGCCGGGCCCGAACCCTGTCGATGTCTTGAGAAAATCCGCGCCGCCCTCGCAGGCCGCTTTGCTGGCCAGACTGATCTCCGGTTCGGTCAGAAGACATGTCTCCAGAATGACCTTCAGCGTGCCGCCATAGCGGGAGACGACTTCCTTGACTTCCGCGACTTCATGGGTGACCGCCGGATAGTTGCCGGCTTTCACAGCGCCGACGCTGATGACCATATCGATGTCGTGGGTCCCCGCTTTCATGGCGGTTTCCGCTTCGAAGACTTTGGCGGCTCTTGCCATGGCGCCGAGCGGGAAGCCGACGACGGAGCAAACCACGACCGGCGATTCCGTATCCTGTCCCTCGTACAGATCGCGCAGCACGCGCGCCGCGAACGGCACATAGCGGGAATTGACGCAAACACTGGCGAAGTTGTACTTGACCGCTTCGCGGCAGAGTTTTTCGATGTCGTCAGGAGAAGCCTCCGCTTTGAGCAGGGTGTGGTCGAAATACTTGCTGAATGGTTTCGTCATGATAGAACTCCTTATCCCAGCAGACCTGTGTGCTCGAGCAGGATCTTGACGCCGATGGCGATCAGAATCAGCCCGCCCAGGATCTGCGCTTTTTCTTCCAGTAATTTGCCTGTCTTAAAGCCGAGCACAACACCGATGAAAGACAGGACGAAGGTGGTGCAGCCGATGAAGGCGGCTGCACTGAAAATATGGACGCCGGGCAGGACCGCGAAGGCGACCCCGACGGCGAGAGCATCGATGCTGGTTGCGACGGCGAGGAGGGTCAGTTCTCCGAGCGGTACAGGCTGATAGACAGCCGCACCCTCTGAGGACGCGGCCTGCTGTGCAGCGGTGTCTGTCTCCTGCAGGCTGTGCGATTCCCTGTACACATCCCACAGCATCTTGCCGCCGATGAACAGGAGCAGGAAGAAGGCGATCCAGTGATCGTACGCTTCGATATACCCCGCAAAGTTGCTTGCCAGATAATACCCCACGATCGGCATCAGTGCCTGAAAACCGCCGAAGAAAAGCGCCACTAAAAGACCGTCGCCCGTGCGCAGCCGGTCCATGACCAGCCCCTTGCAGAGCGAGACGGCAAAGGCGTCCATCGACAGCCCGACAGCGATGAAAAACAACTCCAGTAAGCTCAAACTATCTCCTTAGCAAAAGTATCTATCTTCTATCAACCGATGCCGTACCAGTGCATCAGGAAGAAGGCCGCCAGCGGCAGTGTGGCGATCGACATGGCGGTAGTC
>JAILFI010000120.1 GCA_024697655.1 Clostridiales bacterium | reverse complement strand
CTGACCACCAAAGGCGGCCTGTCCCTCGAAATGGAGCGTGTGCTCAATGCGGCGCCGGCAGGGGAATCCATCAAGGCGGAACGCGTCCTTGAGATCAATGCGGACCATGAGATCCTCGAGGTTCTCAAGGCGGCACTGGCTGAGGATCAAGAAAAACTGGACACCTACGCCCGGCTTCTGTACGATCAGGCGCTGCTCATCGAAGGGATGCCGATCGATGATCCGGTGCGGTTCAGTACGGAAGTCTGCAAGCTGATGAAATAGGGCGGTTCCTTAAGACTTGCTGAAGAACAGATACTATAAAACCGGCGCGGCCGCTGCGGTCACGCCGGTTTTGTTTGATTGGGCTGGTCCGTGGCAGTCAGGAATTAGAGTTCCTTTTTCCAAAGACCGTGGAGGTTGCAGAATTCGTAGACCGCAACGGCTTTGCCGTCTGCCGCAACGAACTTCGCTTCGGGCTTTTCTTCCGGCTTGAGGTACTTGACCTGCATGCCGCCTTCGGTCTCGAGCGCGATGAACTGGATGAAGTGCTCCGGCATCATCGGATGCTCTACACTGCCCACCTTGGCGACGATGACATCGCCGTCCATGGTGACATCGGGGATGTGCTTTTCAAATGCCGCTTCTTCCGTATTGGCGGTCAGTTCGACCATCTCTTCACCGCAGCACATGATGGGGCAGGGCTTTTCGACGATCTTGGCAACAACGGCGCCGCATTTCGCACATTTATAGAACTTCAGCATAGTGTTTCCTCCTTTGCATTGTAAACCTTCGCTTGTCTTTCAAGCTTGCCTTTCAAGTATATACTAAACAGCTCTGTTTAAAAATACCTGAATACACCCTTGACTTTGCCGAGGATCTTGGCATCTTTGACCAGGATAGGACTCATGGTGCTGTTCTCCGGCTGCAGGCGGATATGGTCCGCCTCTTTGTAGAAAGTCTTGACAGTCGCTTCGCTTTCAAAGCCGTCCACCATCGCGACGACGATATCTCCGTTGCGCGCGGTGTTCTGCTGTTCGACCAGGATGTAGTCACCGTCCATGATCCCGGCTTCGATCATTGATTCGCCGTGGACGGTCAGCATAAAGTTGGTGCCGCCGCTGACGAACCGGGAGGGGATGGGGAAGCTGTCTTCAATATTTTGCTCCGCCAGGATCGGCGTGCCTGCTGCGACCCGGCCGATGACCGGGATCTCCACAACGTCTGTGAAAGCCGCGTTGGCAACGGACTGCGGGGCAGCGGAGACGACTTTTCTCTCCGGCTCTTCATTCTCCACGAGCATCAGTGCTCTGGGCTTGGACGGATCCTTCTTGAGGAATCCCTGCTTTTCAAGATTGGCGATGTCCTTGTGGACCGTTGATGTCGATTTGATCTCGAGCGCATTGCAGATCTCGCGGACTGTCGGGGGATAGCCCTTGGCATGGATCTCTTTCTTCATGAAAGCCAGAATGCGCTGTTCCCGTTCTCTCGATTTGTTCATCTTTTTGCTCCCGTAAGTTCAAAAAGCATAGTTTTCTAAATGAATGATACTATAAAAAGAACAGAAAGTAAACACATGTTCGCAAAAGAATGATAAAAGAAATACATGTTCTTTCGTTGAAACGGCATCTGCAGCGTAGCCGCACATTACTGTTTTTCGTTGAAATGTCACCCCGATTGCTGTATAATTTACTGCGTATACGTATGCGCACGGAAGACACGGAGAACACATGGCCAGGATCGGCATCATCGGCGGCACCTTTGACCCGGTGCACGAAGGACATCTCAATCTGGCACTGGATGCGATGGAACAGGCAGCGCTCGATGCGGTCTGGTTCATGCCTGCGAAGATCCAGCCGTTCAAACAGGACCGCAAAGTGACCGGGCCGGCGCAGAGGCTCGAGATGCTCGCGCTGGCGGTAGAAGGTCATCCGGGGCTTCTCGTCTCGACGCTGGAGATGGAGCTGGAAGGGGTCAGCTATACATACCGGACATTGCGGGAAGTGCGCAGGCGCCTTCTCACAGAGCGTATGGAGGCGGCCGCAGAATCGCCGGGCGGCGGCGCGGGCGTTCCCGCCGGGGAAGAAACGGAGCCTGATACGGTCTATTTCATCACCGGGACGGATACCTTTATCAAAATGGATACGTGGATGCATGCCGAGGAACTGCTCACCGAGAACGCGGTGATCGTCGGCAGCCGGCCGGGCTATCAGGATGCGGAGATCGAGCGGTGCCGCCATGCATTCAAAGAACTGTACGGAACGGAGGTCCTGGTGATCCGGAACGATCTGCTGGACATCTCCTCCACAGCGATCAAAGAAAAACTGGCCGCGGGCGAGTCCATCACCGGACTGGTGCCGCAGGCCGTCGAGGATTACATCTATGGACATGACCTGTATCGATAAGATCGACGAGTATATGGAATATGAACTGACGGAGAAGCGCATCCGCCACACGGAAGGGGTGGTGGAGACGGCTGTCCGTCTGGCTGAAAAGTACGGCGCGGATCCGGATAAGGCGCTGCTCGCGGCCAAATGCCACGATGTCTGCCGCAAATGGGACGACGACCGCATGAACGCATTCGTCACGCTGAACGCGATCGGCGACCGGTACCTCAACAACATCAATCTATCCCATAGCAAAGCGGCTGCCTTTGTCGCGAAGATGGCGTTCGGGATCAGGGATGAGGACATTCTCAACGCGATCTCGTACCATACGACCGGCAGGGCGGGGATGTCGCTGCTGGAAAAAATCATCTTCATCGCGGACGCGATCGAGCCGAACCGGGAGTACCCGGGGGTGGAAGCGCTGCGCGAGGCAGTGGAGACCGATCTGGACAAAGCCTGCCTGATGAGCCTCACCGGCACACGGGATTATGTGGTGTCGCAGGAGCAGTATCTGGACGAGGATACGCAGGAGGCGATCGACTGGTTTGAAGCGGGAGCGCCGGCGGAAGGATATCCCCGGAAGAAACCGCGGCAGACGGAAGAGGATATCGACATCGATCTGGAAGCCGAACTGAGTATGTTGGGCATGTCGGATCTGATGGGTTTTTAAGGCTGATACCGTGCACCGCACGGAAATATATAGATAAAAAGGAGGCTTCATGGAAAGCAAAGAATTGATTCTCAGAGTAGCAGAGGCACTGGATGCAAAGAAAGCGGCGGACATCATGGTGATCGATATCGCCGAAAAGTCGTCTTTTGCGGATTATTTCCTTCTTGCGTCCGGCAGGAACGAACGGCAGATCGCCGGTCTCGCGGATGAGGCGGAGGACTGCATGGCCAAAATGGAAATGGCGCCCAAGAGCATCGAGGGAAAGGCGACCAGCGGCTGGATCCTCATGGACTACGGTGACGTCATCATCAATATCCTGACGACGGAAATGCGTCAGAAATACAACATCGAGCGTGTCTGGGGCGACTGCGAAGTCGTGGCAGAATACGGCGGCGATGAAGCCTACGAGGCATTCTGGGCGAAACAGTAAACAGACACAACTGCGGGAAGGTACCGAAAATGAAAGAAAGATACGAATTTAAAGAGATCGAAGCAAGATGGCAGAAGGAATGGAAAGACGCCAAAGCATTCAAAGTGACCGAGGATCCGGAAAAGAAAAAATATTACGTCCTCGAGATGTTCCCGTATCCGTCGGGCAAGCTCCACATGGGCCACGTGCGCAACTATTCCATCGGTGACGTCGTCGCCAGATTCAAGAAGATGCAGGGCTTCAATGTCCTTCATCCGATGGGGTACGACGCCTTCGGCCTGCCGGCTGAGAACGCGGCCATCAAGAATGGGGTCGAGCCGGCCAAGTGGACCTATGAGAATATGGCGGAGATGACCGCCCAACTGCAGCAGATGGGCCTCTCCTACGACTGGGACAGAGAACTGGCCACCTGCACCCCTGAGTATTACAGATGGATGCAGTGGATCTTCATTCAGTTCTACAAGAAGGGTCTCGCTTATAAGAAAGACAATCCGGTCAACTGGTGTCCGAGCTGCCAGACTGTCCTTGCCAACGAGCAGGTCGTCGACGGCTGCTGTGAGCGCTGCAAGACGCCGGTCACCAAGAAGGAACTGTCCCAGTGGTACTTCAAAATCACGGATTACGCAGAACGTCTGCTCGACAACCTGGATAAGCTGCCGGGCTGGCCGGACAAAGTCAAGATCATGCAGCGCAACTGGATCGGCAAGAGCCACGGCGCGAATGTCGACTTTAAGATCGACGGTACCGACAAGGTGATGACTGTCTACACCACACGCTGCGATACACTTTTCGGATGTACCTATATGGTCATGGCTCCGGAGCATCCTTATGTGAAGGAACTGGTCGCGGGCACGGAGTACGAGGCACCTGTCCTCGCGTACATCGACCGCTGCCAGCACATGAACGAGATCGAGCGCACCGCGACCACCAATGAGAAGACCGGCGAATTCATCGGCCGTTACGCCATCAACCCGGTCAACGGCAAGAAGGTCCCGATCTTCATTTCCGACTACGTCCTTATGGGTTACGGCACCGGCGCCATCATGGCGGTACCGGCGCACGACCAGCGCGACTTTGACTTTGCGAAGAAATTCGACCTGGAGATCATCCCGGTCGTCGATCCCGGCGATCCCGCGATCGATCTTTACAACCTGACAGAAGCTTTCGAAGCGGAAGGCACCATGATCAACTCCGAGCAGTTCAACGGCATGAACAACTACGAGTCGATCCCGAAGATGATTGAATGGCTGGGGGAAAGAAATCTGGCGGAAGCAACGATCAACTACAAACTCCGCGACTGGCTCATCTCCCGTCAGCGTTACTGGGGCACCCCGATCCCGATGATCTACTGCGAGGACTGCGGCTGGCAGCCTGAAAAAGAAGAGAATCTGCCTGTCCTGCTGCCCACGGATGTCGAATTCACCGGGAAAGGCGAGTCTCCCATCACCACCAGCAATACCTTCGTCAACACGGTCTGCCCGTGCTGCGGCAAACCGGCGAAGCGCGAAGTCGATACAATGGATACGTTCCTCGACAGTTCCTGGTACTTCCTGCGGTACTGCGACGCGCACAACGATCAGGAGGCGTTTGCCAAGGATAAAGTCGATTACTGGATGAATGTCGACCAGTACATCGGCGGTGTCGAGCACGCGATCCTGCACCTGATGTATGCCCGTTTCTTCAACATGGCATTGTACGATCTGGGTCTGGTCGATGTGGAAGAGCCGTTCCAGAACCTGCTGACGCAGGGGATGGTCACCAAGGGCTACACCGACGACAAGGGCGAGTATAAGGTCGCCAAGATGAGCAAGTCGCTGGGCAACGTCGTCAGCCCGCACGAGATCATCGACCGGTTCGGCGCGGACACAGCCCGTATGTTCATCTTGTTCGCGGCACCGCCCGAAAGAGAACTCGAGTGGTCCGACGCAGGTGTCGAGGGCAGCTTCCGCTTCCTCAACCGCGTCTACAGAATGGTCTATAACTTCGTCGGGGAATTCGGCAGCGGCGAGATTGCTGAAACAGCCGGCGGCAAGGCAGATGAAGAACTGCTCTTTGTCCTGCACACGACCATCAAGAGAGTCACGGATGACATCGACAAGAGATTCAACTTCAACACCGCGATCTCCGCGATCATGGAGCTGGTCAACGCAATGTACAAATATAAGGACGGCGAAGTCAATGCCCCGCTGTTCCGTTACGCCCTGAAGATGCTCATCACGCTGCTGGCGCCGTTCACACCGCACATCTGCAGTGAGATGTGGGAGCACATGGGCTTTGCGGGCAGCGTCCACGATGAAGCGTGGCCGGCCTATGACGAAAGCGCGATGCAGCGTTCCACCGTCGAGATCGTTGTCCAGATCAACGGCAAGGTCAAGGCGCGCATGGATGTGGATCCCGAAATGGACCGCGACGCGCTCGGTGCGTTCGTCATGGAAGACGAGCAGGTCAAGGCACAGCTTGCGGGCAAGAACGTGATGAAGGTCATCGCGGTGCCCGGCAAACTGGTCAACATCGTTGCCAGATAAAACCGCGCTGCGCAGGCAGTGCAGCGAAACAACGCCGGCAATCCGCAGCCGCCGGCACGAAAAGAGTACAGAAGAGGGAACGGCCGCCGCTAAAGACGGCCGCCCTCTATGTCAGACACAAGGCGCATCCGGCGCCGCACAGAAAAAGGAAAGAGACTGTTTCAATATATGAATAAAAAACCAACTAAAAAAGCAACAAAAAAACCGACGCAGAAGAGCCCGGGACGCAGCGGCCGTTCCGCGGCCAGAACAGTGAAGGACGCCGCGGGATCTGTCGCCAAACGGACCGGCAGAGCCGCGAAGAACGTCCGCAATGCCGCCTCCAAGAATACGAAGACAGAGCCGGCGCGTAAAGCCGCTGTCAAGAAGACCGGCCAGAAAGCCGATCAGAAGGCCAAAACAGCCGCCGGCAAACCGGTCAGGAAGACACCGGCAAAAAAGACGACGACCCGCAAGGCGGTCGCCGCCAGACAGAGCGCTGCTGTCAAGGCACCGGAAGAACTGAAGATCATCCCGCTCGGCGGTCTCAATGAGATCGGCAAGAACATGACTGCGCTCGAGTACGGGAACGAGATGATCATCGTCGACTGCGGGATGAGTTTCCCGGACGATGAAATGTACGGGATCGACGTGGTGCTGCCCGACTTCTCTTATCTGAAGAACAGCGGCAAGAAGATCCGCGGTGTGATCATCACCCACGGACACGAAGACCATATCGGCGCCGTTCCGTACCTTCTGAAGGAAATGAACGTTCCGATCTACGGCACACCGCTGCCGCTCGGACTGATCCGTTACAAACTTGAAGAGCACGATCTGACAGGTGATCTGCGCGAGATCCATGCCGGCGACAAATTCCGCCTTGGCAAGTTCGTGATCAATGCGATCCGTACGACCCACAGCATCGCGGACAGTATCTGTCTGAACATCGAGACCCCGGTGGGGAGAGTGTTCCACACCGGCGACTTCAAGATCGACTACACGCCGGTGGACGGCGAGCCGATCGATCTGGCCGCTTTTGCGGACGTCGGCAACAAGGGGGTCCTGCTTCTGATGGCGGACAGTACGAACGCGACGCGTCCAGGCTACACCAAGTCCGAAAAGCTTGTCGGTTCCACGCTGGAGGGTATCATCCGCCGCTCCAATGCGCGGATCATCATCGCGACGTTCTCCTCGAACGTACACCGAATCCAGAAGATCATCGATCACGCGGCGGCCAATCACCGCAAAGTGGCGATCTCAGGCCGCAGTATGGAAAAAGTCGTCAGCCTGGCGATAGAGCTCGGTTACATCAAAGTGCCGGACGGGGTGCTCATCGATCTGTTCGATGCCAGACGCATTCCCGACCAGAATTTGATCATCGTCACCACCGGGAGCCAGGGCGAGCCGATGAGCGCGCTTTCCCGTATGGCGAACAACACGCACCGGGCGATCCAGATCAAGCAGGGTGACCAGATCATCCTGTCGTCGAGTCCCATCCCCGGCAATGAAAAACTGATCAGCAATGTCATCAACCGCCTGTACGAAAAGGGGGCGGAGGTCATCTACTCGGATATCGCCGAAACGCACGTGTCCGGCCATGCCTGTGCGGAGGAACTCAAGCTGGTGCATTCTCTGATCCGGCCGAAATTCTTTATGCCGGTGCACGGCGAAGTCCGTCATCTGCGCGCGCATGAAGAGATCGCGAAAGACCTCGGGATGCCGGCGGAAAACATCTTCAAACTGGAGAACGGGGATTGCCTGCATCTGACAGAAGAAACAGCAGTGCTTGAGAAGCATTACTGTTCCGCCGGCGATGTCATGGTCGACGGACTAGGCGTCGGGGATGTCGGCAATGCGGTTCTGCGCGACCGCAGACTGCTGTCCGAGGCCGGTCTGATCCTGGTGGTCGCATCGATCGAAGAAGACACCAATGCGATCATTTCGGGTCCCGATCTTATTTCCCGCGGATTTGTCTATGTCAAGGACCACGGCGATCTGATGGGGGAGGCCCAGAAGGTCGCGGCGGACGCACTGGCGAAGTTCGACGGCCGCAGAGATGTGGAATGGGCAGTGATGAAGAACGCACTGCGGGATGAACTGAAGAAGTTCATCTACATGCGCACCGGCAGACATCCGGTCATCCTGCCTGTCTTTATGGAAGTCTGATACTGCAAGCTGCAGGAGCCTGCAGCAGGAAGGAGCAAATAATGAACGTTTATGATGAAGCCCACAACCTGGAGAGAGCCATCCGTGAATCGCAGGAATTCAAGGAATTCGATGCGGCCAGAACGAAAGTCAAGGCCAATCCCGACCTCGACAACATGCTGAAGGACTTCGCCGAAAAGCAGATCGCGATCCAGGCGAAGCAGATGATGGGCGAAGAAGTCGGTCCGGAAGCCATGGAAGCGGTCCAGAAACTCTACGGTATCATCGCCAGCGATCCGCTTGCCGCGGAGTATCTGCAGACGCAGATGCGTTTCACCATCATGATGCAGGATGTCTACAAGATCCTCGGTGAAACAGCCGGTCTGGGAATGGAGTAAGAATCGGAGAAGGAAAAAATATGTCTGTGCGGCGAAGTCACGCCGGCGCAGGCGTATCGCTGCGCACGGCGGGCACAGATGCAGCAGCGCGCGTGGCTGACAGCCGCACAAAGCGATTCCTTGTCATAGACTTGTTAAGACAGCCGATATTTGGTATAATAAGCGCCGGAAATCAACGATTTCCCCGCGTAAAATCGTTTACAGTATTGCAACAGCAAAGAATGGAGTTAGATTATGATCAGTGCAGGTGATTTCAGAAAAGGTATGACGTTCCAGATCGACGGTGTTCCGCATGTCGTGCTTGATTTCCAGCATGTCAAGCCGGGTAAAGGTGCTGCTTTCGTCCGCACCAAGTATAAGAACATCCTGACCGGCGCGATCCGTGAGGATGCGTTCAACCCGTCGGACAAGTTCGCCAAGGCCATCATCGAGACCAAGCACATGACCTATTCCTACAACGACGGCGACCTCTATTACTTCATGGACGGCGAGACGTTCGAACTGATCCCGGTCGGCAAGGAGATGGTCGAAGACGCCATCAAGTTCCTCAGAGAGAACGATGAAGCGACCCTCAAGTTCTATGACAACAGACCGTTCCTCGTCGAAGCGCCGAACTTTGTTGACCTGAAGGTCATCGAGACGGAGCCGGGTGTCAAGGGCGACACCGCGACGAACGTTCAGAAGCAGGCAGTCGTTGAGACAGGCGCGACCGTCATGGTGCCCATCTTCATCGAAGAAGGCGAGACGATCCAGATCGACACCCGCAGCGGAGAATACCTCGGCCGCTCCAAGTAAGCGTGTCGGAAAAGGGGATCTCCGGAGATGGACGACTACCACAGTAGCCGTATGAAGGCGGAAGAATAAGACACCACGGGACCATGAGAGCATGCCGCGAATGGGTGCGGCGGGCTCTGATGGTTCCTTGCGCTATAATGGAGAATACCAATGGAGAAGAATAACAAGAAGAAAGGAGCGGGACTGAAGATCCTGATCGCGGTTCTCGTGATCGCAGTCGCCGGCACAGGCGGCGCGCTGCTGTACAACGGGCATGCTGTCAGCGCCGTGGATCCTTCCGATGAGACTCCGGTCTATGTAGAGATCCCGGAAGGCAGCTATACAGCGTCTATCGCCGGTATCCTGGAGGATGCAGGGGTGATCCGTAATGCCACGGTCTTCCGGATCCAGAGCAAACTCCGTCATAAGGACGGTCAGTACGTGGCCGGCACCTATGAGTTCACCAAAGCGATGACAATGACACAGATCATGGATAAGATCGCAAGCGGGGAGACGACTGGACTCAAGTTCCAGATCCTCGACGGACAGACCATCGATAAAGTGGCGGAACAGCTTGTGAAGGAAGGGGTCGTCGATGAGGCGGACTTCTACCATGAGGTGGAAAACGGGGCGTTCGATTATCCCTTCATGAGCATGCTGCCGGAAGGCCCGACGAGACTGGAAGGCTTCCTGTATCCGGATACATATATACTGCCGCTCGATGCGACAGCGCACGATATCATCGACGCGATGCTGCAGGGGTTTGACAAGCACATGAATGACGAGGGGATCTACGATGCGGTCGCGGCAAGCGGCATGGATCTGTATACAGTCATCACCAAGGCGTCGATCATTCAGCGCGAGGCGGGCAGCGCTGACGAGATGCCCAACGTCGCCAGTGTGATCGACAACCGTATCAAGATCGGGATGCCTCTGCAGATGGACAGCATCATCGCGTATATCCAGAAAGAAGATAAGATCAGAGCGACGTATTCGGACATCGCGGTCGAGTCGGATTACAATCCGTATACCAACTACGGACTGCCGCCCGGACCGATCTGCACCCCCGGCATCGACGCGATCCGCGCAGCCCTGTCCCCGGCGCAGACCGATTATCTGTACTTTGTAGCCAGCCCGGAAATGGACGGTACCAACCGGTATTCCGAGACATATGAGCAGTTCCTGAAGGACAAGGCGGACTTCGACGAAGCCTACGAGAAGTACATCCAGGAACACCCGGATCAGGAGTAGCGGATGCGGGACGATCTTATCTGGCTTCGCGGCGTCTGTGAACGGCGCGGCGTTCCGCTGATCCGGAGAGATACCGAAGAGGTGATCCGGAATGTGCTCGCATCATGCAAGCCCGCCAGGATCCTTGAGATCGGTACGGCACTCGGATACTCCGCCTGCCTGATGGCAAGCATACTGCCGGAAGCCGCGGTCACGACGATCGAGATCTACGACCGGAGCTATTACGACGCCAGGGAGGCGATCGCCCGTCTCGGGCTGTCGGACCGGATCGAGCAGCGGCTGGGCGATGCGGCTGACTTGCTGCCGGTCCTTGCCGCGGAAGGACGCCGGTTTGATCTGGCGTTCATCGATGCTGCGAAGAGCCATTACAGAGTGTATTTTGAAGGCGCACTGTCCATGATGGAGTCCGGAGGCGTCATTCTCTGCGACAACCTGATGCTCGGCGCCACGCTGGAGGAACCCGGTAAAAACGACCGGCGGCACAGGACCAGCGCCAGACAGATGGAGCGGTTTATTGAAGAACTGCGGCGGGACAGCCGTGTTGCGACGACCTTTTACGAGTGCGGGGACGGCCTCTCGGTGAGCCGGATCCGATGACATACAGACACAACTGACAGCAATGAAACTGGAATTACTGGCCCCTGCGGGGGATCTTGAAAAACTGAAGATCGCCGTGCTGTACGGTGCGGATGCCGTTTATTTCGGCGGTGAAGCCTTCAGCCTGCGCAGCGGCGCAGGCAACTTCAGCACGGAAGAGATGCGGGAAGGCGTGGCATTCGCGCATGCGCATGGTGTGCGCTGCTACCTGACTCTTAATATTTATCCGCACAATGAGGATATCGGCCCGATGGAGCGGTTCCTTGAGGAGATCCGGGACATCCCGGTCGATGCCTTCCTGGTGTCCGATCCGGGTGCGATGATGGTGCTGCGGGAGCACATCCCGGAGGCGGTCGTCCATCTGTCTACGCAGGCGAACATGACCAACTACAGGACTGCGCAGTTCTGGTACGCGCAGGGCGTGCGGCGTGTCGTGACAGCCCGGGAGATGTCGGTCGCCGAGATCGCGGAGATGAAACAGCATCTGCCGCAGGACATGGAGATCGAAGCCTTCGTGCACGGCGCAATGTGTGTTTCTTATTCCGGGAGGTGCCTGCTCAGCAACTTTATGACCGGGCGGGACGCCAACCGCGGTGAATGCGCGCATCCCTGCAGATGGAAATACGCGCTCGTCGAGGAACAGCGCCCCGGCGTATACTGGCCGGTAGAGGAGGATGCCCGCGGCAGCTATATCATGAACTCCGGTGACCTCTGCATGATCCGGCATATCCCCGCGCTTGTGCAAGCCGGTGTGACGAGCTTCAAGATCGAAGGCCGGATGAAGAGTATCTTCTATCTGGCAACGGTCGTTGCGCAGTACCGCAAAGCCATCGATGCGGCGCAGCGGCTCCTCTCCGGGGAACCGGCGGATGGCAGCGGCAGCCGTTCCTATGAAGCGCTCGCGGAAGAATGGCTCGCCGAGCTCGGCAAAGTCAGCCACAGGACGTTTACGACGGGCTTTTACTTCGGCAAACCGGACGCGTCCTCCCATAACTATGAAACCAGCGCCTATGTGCGCGATTATACGTTCGTTGGCCTCGTGCTCTCCTATGACATAAAGACCGGGGAAGCGCTGGTGGAACAGCGCAACAAAATGAGCGCCGGGGAGCAGATCGAAGTCTTCGGACCGGAAGGAGAGGCATTCACCCAGACGATCGGGGGAATGAGAGACGCGGAAAGCGGCGAAGCGGTCGATACCGCACCGCACCCGCAGCAGCACCTTCTGATCCCCATGGACTGTCCGGTGTATCCCGGGGCGATGCTGCGCCGGGCAAAGTAAACGGACGGAAACAACAAAAACCAAGTGACGGAGTGAAAGAAAGGAATCGCTATGGACCTGACACAGGACCCTCTGATATTAGCCATTGAGATCATCGTTGTCATCGCGCTGCTGGTGATGCTGGCGCTGCTGAATGCGGCGGATAAGGCCATCGACGCCTGCGGCTGGACAGCGGTCAGACAGCTTGCCGACGACGGCGACAAGCGCGCGAAGCGCCTGCTGCTGATCTTCAACAAACCCTCCAATTACATGGCGGCGGCCAAGATCCTCATGGTCTTCTGCAGTACCGTCGCGGGAGCGCTTCTTATGATGCGGCTCTTTGCAAAGTACGCGGCGGATGAAAACGGGATGTTCATGCAGGGGCGCGGCCTGGTGGTCCTCCTGATCGCGGCGGCGGTCTATGCGGTCGTGCTCGTATCGTTTGTCATTATCCTGCCGCGGCAGCTCGCGCAGAGGGAACCCGAAAAGACTGCTCTGGCGCTGTCCGGGTACGCGCTGTTCTTCTCGCGTCTTTGCAGACCGTTCGTGGTGCTGGACAGAGGACTTGCCGGCGGGATCCTGAAGATGCTCGGCAAGGGCGGTTACGAAGAGGAAGATGAGTTCTCGGAAGACGAGGTCATGACGATGCTCGAAGTCGGGCAGGAGACCGGTGTCCTCAAGGAGGAAGGCCGGAAGATGATCGACTCCATCTTCGCGTTCGACGACAAACTTGCCTACGAGATCATGACGCCCCGTACGGACGTCTTCATGATCGACATCAACGATGAGCCCTCGGAATACGAGGATGAACTCATGCAGCTGACCTACACGCGCGTTCCCGTCTACGAGGACGACAGCGACAATATCATCGGGATCCTCAACATCAAGGACTACCTGATCAAAGCCAGGGAAAACGGATTTGACAAGGTGAACATCCGTGAGATCCTGCGCAAGCCGTTCTTCGTACCGGACACAAAGAACATCGACAGCCTGTTCTACGAACTCCAGAAGACCAAGCAGCACATTGCCGTCCTGATCGATGAATACGGCGGATTTGCGGGTATCGTTACGATGGAGGACATCATCGAGGAAGTCATGGGTGAGATCGATGACGAATACGATGAGGAAGAACCGGAAATCAAGAAAGTTAACTATAATACTTATATCGTAGAAGGCGACATGGACCTCGACGACCTGAACGAGGTCATTGGCTCAGACTTCGAATCGGATTACAGCGAGACGATCGGCGGCTTCCTGCTCGACATGCTCGGGGAGATCCCGGACGACGGCGAGGAGAGGGAGATCCGCTTTGACCGCTATATCTGCAGGATCGAAGAGATCCGCGACCGCCGCATCGAGCAGATCCGTCTGACGATCCGCGACGAGGAGGATCTGGCGCGCGAAGCGAAAGAAAAGGAAGAGGAATAGCTGTCTTGGAGCAGAAAAGAGTCGCATTCCACACGCTGGGATGCCGTGTCAACCAATATGAAACAGAAGCTATGAAGCGCCTCTTTGAGGAACGCGGCTATACCGTCGTCGGCGAGGAAGACCCCGCCGACGTTTACGTGGTCAATACCTGCACTGTAACGGGGCTGGCCGACCGCAAGTCCAGACAGTACATCCGCCGCATGAAGAAAGGCAATCCGGATGCGGTGATCTGCGCGACGGGCTGCTATGTCCAGACGGAACCGGAAACACTGCGGCAGATCGAAGAACTCGACATCCTGCTCGGCACCAACCACAAATACGAGATCGCGGACGTCGTGGAGGACAGGCTGCGGCGCAGGGAGACTGCAGCACCGGCGGACAAAGTCGTCCGCGTCGATGAGAGGCGGTTCCTCAATGCATTCGTCGAAGCCGGCAAGGTCACCGCACCGGAAGGGAAGACCCGCGCGAACGTAAAGATCGAAGAAGGATGCGACCGGTACTGTTCCTACTGTAAGATCCCGACCGCCCGCGGTCCCGTCAGGAGCCGCAGCAGGGAGAACATCCTGCGGGAATCGCAGGATCTGATCGAGGCGGGCTTTAAGGAACTCGTCCTCACCGGCATCAATACCGCGCTGTATGAAGATCTGCCCGGTCTGCTGGCGGACCTTGACCGCATGGACGGCGATTTCCGTGTGCGGCTGGCATCTCTGGAACCGACCGTGGTCGATGCGCCGTTCGTCGCGCGTCTCGTTAAGAGCGAGCGGCTCTGCCATCATCTGCATCTGTCTCTGCAGAGCGGCAGCGACAGCGTCCTGGCGCGGATGAACAGACGGTACGGCCGCAAAGAGTACCTCGACATCGTCAAGGTGCTCCGGGACATCGATCCGCTGTTCAATATCACGACGGACATCATCGTAGGGTTTCCCGGTGAGACGGAGGAGGAGTTCGCCGAATCTCTTTCTCTGGCGGAAGAGACCGGCTTCGGAAAGATCCATGTGTTCAAATACTCCAAACGCCCGGGCACGAAAGCGGCGGTCATGCCGGACCAGGTGCCCGAACCGGTGAAAAAGGAACGCAGCGCGAGGCTGATCGAACTCGGTGACCGGCTCAGTGCCGACTTCTGCAGACAGCACCTGGGCACTGTGCAGCGCGTGCTTGTTGAGGAGCAGGAAAACGGGCTGTGGTCCGGATATACGGACGATTACGTCAAAGCGTATATCCGCAGCGGGGAAGACATTGCCGACAGGTTCGTGAGCGGGACCGCCGCGGATGCGGACGGGAGCGGGATCGGGATCGTCGTCGTCAGATAGCGGCAGGATCCGCGATTTCGAACAGGCAGAGCGATTCCGGCACTTGCAACACAAACAGCGGTATCGTAAAATGATGGAAAAGGAGGCGAACACGATGGATGACTGCATTTTCTGCATGATCGCGAATAAAGAGATCGAAAGCAAGATCGTCTATGAAGACGACAGGATCATGGTTTTCCATGACGCGGGTCCCTGCGCTCCGGTGCACGTTCTGATGATCCCCAAAAAGCACATCGCATCCACCGATGACCTGACCGAAGACGATCAGGAACTCATGGGCTACATGATGTGCAAAATCAAGGATATCGCGAAGACCATGGAGCTCGAAAACGGCTACCGCGTGGTGCTCAACTGCGGAGAAGACGGGCAGCAGACCGTCAAGCATCTGCATATTCATATCATTGGAAAGAGAAAGTTGACATGGCCACCGGGCTGATAGTATAATCATAAGGCTGTTGTAACAGCGTACTCCACAATGACAGGAGGTGAAAAGGTCATGGCACAGGTCATCGTTAAAGACAACGAGAGCTTGGAGAGCGCGCTGAAAAGATTCAAGCGTTCGTGCGCCAGAGACGGCGTCATGAGCGAACTCAGAAAGCGGGAGCATTACGAAAAGCCCAGCGTGAAGAGAAAGAAGAAGTCTGAGGCGGCCCGCAAGAAGGCGAACAAAAAGTATTAGTCTATACAGCGGATATTTCTTCGGAAAAGAGGTGTATGCATGACACTGCAGGAGAGATTGACGGAGGACTTCAAAGCGGCGATGAAAGCCCATGATGAAGTCAAAAAGAACACTCTGAGCTTTGCCAGAGCCGCCATCAAGCAGGTCGAGGTCGATACACGCAAGGAACTCGAAGAGGGCGACGTCCTCGCAATCCTCAAGAAACAGGTCAAGATGCGCAAAGATGCGCTCGGCGACTTTGAGAAGGCAGGGCGGACGGATCTTGCGGATTCCTACAAAGCGGAGATCGCGGTCCTGGAGGCGTATCTGCCTGCTCAGATGAGCGAGGATGACATCCGTAAACTGGTGACTGAGACGGCGGCTGAGGCCGGCATCGAAGGCGGCAAGCAGAACATGGGCAAGCTCATGAAAAGCGTCATGCCGAAAGTCAAAGGGCTCGCGGATGGCAACACCGTCAGAAAGATCATTGAAGAATTTCTCGCGTAAGCGGCAACATGACCCGGATCGCTCCGGGTCATTTGTATAAGAAAGGGAGAACATTTGGAAGACACGCTGAAAATTTCGTTGGAGGACGTGGACCGCAGCGAACTGTTCGGTATGATGGACCGCCATGCGGACGTGATCCGGCAGGAACTCGGCGTCAGCATAGTGCAGCGCGGCGACGCGCTCCTCATCGGCGGAGACAATAAAGTCAAAGCGGCAAAGGTCGTCCGGGAACTCATCGATATCGTGGATGCCGGCGAATCGCTCGACAAGCAGAAGATCATCTACGTGATCGAGCTCGTGAATAAAGGCGTTTCCTACCGTGACAGCAGAGTCGGCAAGGATATCGTGTGTTTTACCCATACCGGTAAACCGCTGAAAGCCAAGACCATCGGCCAGAAGGACTATGTCAATGCGATCGCGAATAACGATATCGTTTTCGGCATCGGCCCTGCCGGCACCGGCAAGACCTATTTGGCGGTCGCCATGGCCGTTGCCGCATTTAAAAAGAAACAGGTAGAGAAGATCATCCTGGCCAGGCCTGCTGTCGAGGCAGGGGAAAGCCTGGGATTCCTGCCCGGCGATCTGCAGGAAAAGGTCGACCCGTACCTGCGCCCGCTCTACGACGCGCTCTTCGATGTACTGGGGCGCGACAGCGCAGCGCGTCTGAAGGAACGGGAAGTCATCGAGATCGTGCCGCTCGCGTATATGCGCGGCCGGACGCTCGACAGATCCTTCATCATCCTTGACGAGGCGCAGAATACGACGCGCGAGCAGATGAAGATGTTCCTGACGCGTATGGGGTTTGGTTCCAAGATGGTCATCACCGGCGATGTGACGCAGATCGACCTTCCACGGGGCAAACAGTCCGGCCTGAAAGAAGCGGAGCGGATCTTAAAACGCGTGCCGGAGATCAAATTCTGTTACCTGACAGACGTCGATGTTGTACGTCATGAACTAGTCAGAAAGATCATTAAGGCGTATGATGAATACGCAGAGAAAAACAATAAAGAGTAAGTGCTGCAGGCGGAAACGCCATGCGGATGACGGCTGCCATGAACAGGCACGGAGACAGCAATGAATATCTACTACGACGGCAGACAGCCGGAACAGGCAGAAAGATTCCAGGAAGCGGCGGAACTGGTCCTTCAGAACGAAGGGCTCGACCCCGCTTTTTGTGAAATCAGCGTCAGTTTTGTGGATGATGATACCATCCGGGAGATCAACCGTAAGACCCGCGGCGTCGACAGTGTGACGGACGTGCTGTCCTTCCCGCAGTTTGACGATCTGGCGGACATCGATCAGAAACGCCCGTATCTGCTGGGGGACGTCGTGCTGTGCACGGCGCAGGCAGAGCGGCAGGCGGAAGAATACGGTCACTCGGCGGACAGAGAACTGGTATACTTATTTGTGCACAGTATGTGCCATCTCGTTGGCTACGATCACATGACAGAAGAAGAAAAGACGGATATGCGGGCAGCGGAGGAAACTGTCATGACGAAATTGGATCTCATGAGAGAGTAAGGAAAAAGGAATGCGTTTGCAGAAAAAACCCGGTCTTATCAAACAGATAACCGTACTGCTCCTGATCGGCATGGCCGTGATATCCCTGCTGACCTACTTTACGCAGCTGCAGCTTGCCACGTACAGCGTGACGAGGCAGATGGAAGACCGCGCGAAGGCGACCAGCAAGGAAGTGATCGACAGCGTCCGGGAGTACCCGGCGTATACCTGGCTGGTCAAGTACTGGTACGAACATGACGATGAACTGGATATCGAGTATGACGTGGACTACAGACCCGGGAACAAGACCTGGGAAAAGTGCGCGCTTTTAGCGGAACACCATCCGGAACTGCAGCTGCGGTATGCCACCTCTTACCAGATAGAAAGGATGTCGCCGCAAGACCAGAAACTATACGCGGAAATCGTGTATTCCTGGCTGATCACGCGGATCAATCAGATCAAACGGGATCAGGATATCGCTTTTCTTTTCTGCGTCCTGACTGACCAGGGGCATTCCGAGAATGCGTATCAGGAGCAATACTTCCTGTTCAGTGCGGCGGAGCCGGATTCGGTACGCGGGACGGAGTATCTGCAGGTGTATCCGATCGGTGTCGAGGTGTCTGTCGCAGACAATGAGGAACAGCAGACGGCGATGCGGGCTGCTGTGGAACGGCATGAGGAGTCGTCCCGCGACGCGGCTCTGCAAAAACCGGAAGAACACCTTGCGCTGGCAGGCGATTATGTTGATTATTACGCCTATCTGATGAACCACGACGGGAAAGCCGTACTGATCGGTCTGACATATGATCTGTCTTCAATGAAATCGGATATCCGCCATTCGACGCTGCAGGGGACCGGCCTTTCTCTGCTGTATCAGGTCATCCTGCTGATGATCCTGCTGCTCGTTCTGTATATGTTCGCCCTGCACCCGCTGGAGGAGATCGCAAAGAACATCCGGCAGTATACGGAAGTCAAAGACAGTGAAGCGGTCAGAACGAACCTGACGGATAATCTCAGCGGTGTTTCAGGCTATGCGGTGCGCCGCAACGAGATCGGGCAGCTGACGGATGATGTCATAGGCATGACCTCTGAGATCGACGACTACATCGACCGGATCGAGACGATCTCTGCGGAAAAAGAGCGTTTCGCGTATGAACTGAATCTGGCATCCCGCATCCAGGCTGCGATGATGCCGAGTGCGATCCCGGCATTTCCGGGACGGGAGCGGTTCGCCCTGCACGCGTCCATGACGCCTGCCAGGGAAGTCGGCGGGGACTTTTATGATTACTTCCCCATCGATGATGACCACCTTGCCCTTGTTATTGCTGATGTCAGCGGGAAGGGGATCCCGGCGGCGCTGTTCATGATGGTCAGCCGCATCATCATCAAAGGTCATCTGAAGAACGAGAAAGACCCGGCAAAAGCGCTGGAAATGACCAATAGCGATATCTGCGCGAACAATTCTATGGAACTGTTTGTGACGGTGTGGGCAGGCATTCTGGAGATCTCTACCGGCAAGCTGACCGCGGCCAACGCCGGGCATGAATATCCGGTGCTGAAGGAACCGGATGGCGTGTTCTCGCTGATCAAGGATAAACATGGCTTTGTGATCGGCGGGATGGACGGGATGAAGTATCAGAATTACGAGATCCGGCTGACACCCGGCAGCAGACTGTTCGTCTACACGGACGGCGTGCCGGAAGCGACCAACAGCAGCAATGAGTTGTTCGGGACGGAACGGATGCTCCTGGCGCTGAACAGTGCCGGCAAGGAGGCGGAGCCGGAGAGGATCCTTGAGACTGTCGAGACCGCGGTGGATGCGTTCACAGCGGAAGCGGAGCAGTTTGACGACCTGACGATGCTGTGCGTCGAGTACAAAGGATAGTCATTGATAGAGTAAGCAATCTGTAGTCGGAGTGAGGAGATAGTCATGTATCGAGAGTTGTTCTTGCAGGCGCAGGCGGTGAAAGAGTTCGCCTACGCGCCGTATTCCGGTTTTAAAGTGGGGGCTGCGCTCCTGACAAAGAACGGTGTCATGTACACCGGTGTCAACATTGAGAACGCATCCTATCCTGCTGGTCTGTGCGCGGAGCGCGCCGCATTCGCGTCCGCCATCAGCCAGGGGGAAAAGGAATTCGAAGCGATCGCGGTCTGCGGAGACGCAGATGTATGCTGGCCGTGCGGCATGTGCCGGCAGTTTATGTATGAATTCGCCCCGGATCTGACGGTCGTGACCGGCAGCGATCCGGATGCGCTGGAGATCATGGAATTGTCGGAACTGCTCCCGAACGGATTTAGATTGGAGAAATAAGTTGAGAAGCGCATTCGTAGGCATCATCGGCCGCCCCAACGTGGGCAAATCCACATTGCTGAACGCGATCCTTGGAGAAAAAGTTGCCATCGCGACCAATAAACCACAGACCACGCGCAACACTATCCGCGGCATCTACAACGGCGAAACGGCGGGAGAACCGCTCCAGCTGGTCTTTTTGGACACCCCCGGCATCCACAAGGCCAAGCACAAACTTGGCGATTACATGACAGGCATGGCGCTTGAGACACTCAAGGAAGTCGATGCGGTCCTGTTCCTGGTGGACAGCGTGCCGGATAAGGGACCCGGAGATGCGTGGATCGTCGAGAAGCTGAAAGAAGTCGATACACCGCGGTTCCTCGTCATCAACAAGATCGATCTGATGGAGCCGGATGAGTATATCCGGACATTTGAATACTATCAGGGTCTTGGTATCTTCGAGGAGATCTACGGCATCTGCGCGAAGGACGGCGTCCATGTGCAGGATGTCATCGATGGTGTCGGCCGTGTCGCGCCGGAAGGTCCGCAGTATTTCCCGGAGGATATGATCACCGATCATCCGGAGCGGTTCCTCACCGCGGAGATCATCCGCGAGAAGCTGCTCCTGTACCTCGAAGAGGAAGTGCCGCACGGGGTGGCTGTAGAGATCGAGTCCTTTGAAGAGGGCGAAGACATCACGCGGATCGGCGCGGTCATCTACTGCGAGCGCAAGAGCCACAAGAGCATCATCATCGGCAAAGGCGGACGTAAACTCAAAGGTGTCGGCAAAGCGGCCCGGGAGGACATCGAAAAACTGCTCGGCTGCAAGGTATTTTTAAGCCTGTGGGTGAAAATAAAAGAGCGGTGGCGGGATGACGACATCGCGCTCACCAACTTCGGCTACAGGGAAAAGCCATGATCGCGGATACCAGAGGCATCGTGCTCAGACAGGTGAAGACGATCGGCGGCCGGCGGATGCTTTCGCTGTTTACCGAACAGTTCGGCAAGATCGGCGCCGGGGTCACGGTGAGCGAGCGGGGCAAAGGGCGCAATGCCGCCGCGATGAGTCCGTTCGCGTACGGCAATTACGAACTGTATCTCTCGCACGGCAGATTCCACCTCAACAAAGGGCAGGTCATCAAGAATTTTTACCGGATCGGTGCGGACGTGGACCGCTACATGGCTGCTGCCTACGGGCTGGAATTATGCGACAAGCTCCTCGAGGAGGAAGTGGCGGCGAAGGAACTGTTTGAGCTGACGGTCGATTTTCTGTCGACGATGGAGGAACGGAAGAGCCGCTACGGGACGATCCTGCTCGCCTATAAAGTCAAACTGCTGGCATGTCTCGGCGCGCTGCCCGTGCTGGACAGATGCGCGTGCTGCGGGACGCCCGGAAGACACACCTTCTTCAGCATTCCCGAGGGTGGTCTTGTATGCGGAGAGTGCCTGGCGCAGCTCCCGCAAGATGGACGGGATGCGTTGCTTTATAAGGTGGATTTTGTTATATTGGATGTACTGGATCATATCCTGCGCAACCCGCTCGGGAGCCTGCAGAAAGCGGCTCTCGGCGAGGAACTGGAATCGCAGATCAACACGATCATAGATCGGTTCATCAAGTATCATTTGGATCCGGGAGACCTGAAGGCAGGCTCGGTGCGGATCGAACAAACGGAGGTATAAATCATGGAAGTTACACTGGAAAAAATCGAACTGGTCAAAGACAGAACCGGCGTCAGCTATAAAGAAGCGAAAGAAGCGCTCGAAGCGGCGGACGGCAGTGTCGTCGACGCGATCATCAGCATCGAAGAAGTGATCGACACCGAGACGCAGAAGAGTGTCAAGGAGGAAGGCGCGGCAGTGATCGATAAGATCAAGGAACTTGTCAAGAAGGGCAACGTCAGCAAGATCGTCGTCAAGAAGAATGACGGGGAAGTCCTGCTCAACCTGCCCATGAACGCGGGGATCCTCGGTGCCGTCGTGGCGCCGTGGGGCGTGCTGGCCGGCATTCTCTCCACTTTCCTGTTCAAATGCGTCGTCGAAGTCGTCAAGGATGACGGCACGATCATCGATGTGACCGACAGAGCCAACGAAGCGATGGGCAAAGCGGTCGAAAAAGGCAGCGAATGGAAAGACGCGGCTGTCGAAAAGGGCGGCGATGTTGTGGAGAAAGTCAAGAGCAGCGATGTCATGGACAAGGTCATGAACAGCGACATCGTGGAGAAAGTCAAGAACAGCGAGATCCTCGACAAAGCCGGCGATACCATCAAAGAAACTGCCGAGACACTGAAGAACAAGTTCGGCAAAGGTGCTGAAGAAGCCGAAGAAGTGATGGAAGACGTCAAGGAAGCGGCGGAAGAGGCTGCGGAGACTGTCGAAGAGGCGGCGGAAGAAGCGGTGGAAGACATCAAGGAAGCCGTCGAGGAATAAGCCGGAGATACGCCGGCACAGGCAACGTATTTCTTAAGGAGGAAAATATGCAGCAAACTGTGACCATGGAAAAACTGGTCGCGCTCGCGAAGAACCGGGGTTTTGTATATCCCGGTTCGGACATTTATGGCGGCCTGGCGAACTCGTGGGATTACGGTCCCCTGGGTGTCGAGCTCAAGAACAACGTCAAGAAGGCATGGTGGAAAAAATTCGTTCAGGAATCGAAGTATAACGTCGGTCTGGACGCCGCCATCCTGATGAACCCGAAAGTATGGGAAGCGTCCGGACACGTCGGCGGTTTTGCGGACCCGCTGATCGACTGCAAGGAATGCCGGTCGAGATTCCGTGCGGACAAACTGATCGAAGACTATATGGAGTCCAAGGGTGTCACGCTGACCGAGCCGATCGACGCATGGCCCAATGAAAAGATGGAGGCGTTCATTGCGGATGAGAAAGTGCCTTGCCCGGAATGCGGCAAGTCCAATTTCACCGGGATCCGTCAGTTCAACCTGATGTTCAAGACATTCCAGGGAGTCACGGAGGACAGCCAGTCCCAGATCTATCTTCGTCCCGAGACAGCGCAGGGCATCTTTGTCAATTTCAACAATGTCGCCCGCACATCAAGAAAAAAGATCCCGTTCGGCATCGCGCAGATCGGCAAATCCTTCCGTAACGAGATCACACCGGGCAACTTCATTTTCCGGACCAGAGAGTTCGAACAGATGGAACTCGAGTTCTTCTGCGAACCCGGAACGGACCTGAAATGGCACGCATACTGGAAAGAATTTTGCAAAAACTTCCTCTTGTCACTCGGTATGGACGAGAGTAATCTCAAGTTGCGAGATCATAGTCAGGAAGAACTGTCGCACTACAGCAACGCCACGACGGATATCGAGTATCTGTTCCCGTTCGGCTGGGGCGAGCTGTGGGGCATCGCGGACCGCACGGATTTCGACCTCAAACAGCATGCCGCACACTCCGGTCAGAAGATGGAGTATCTCGATCCGGCGACCAATGAGAAGTACGTCCCGTACTGCATCGAACCGTCGCTTGGCGCGGACCGCGTCGCACTGGCCTTCATGGCGGAAGCGTACTGCGAAGAGACCATCACGAATGCGCAGGGGCAGGAAGATACCCGCGTTCTGATGAAGTTCCATCCGGCACTGGCACCGTTCAAGGCAGCTGTCCTGCCGCTGAGCAAGAAGCTCGGGCCTGTCGCGGAACCGGTCTATGAGGAACTGTCCAAGTACTTCATGGTGGACTACGACGCGGCCGGCAACATCGGTAAGCGGTACCGCCGTGAAGACGAGATCGGAACACCGTTCTGCGTCTGTGTCGACTTCGAGACCGAAGAAGACCACTGCGTGACCGTCCGTGACAGAGACACGATGGAGCAGGTGCGCATCCCGGTGGACGAAGTAAAAGACTATATCGCGCAGAGAATCACCTTCTGATATACCTTGTGCGGTAAAGGAGAATAAAGGATGGATAAATTCGTCTATTCGTTCAACGAAGGCTCCAAGGATATGAAAAACCTCCTTGGCGGGAAAGGTGCGAACCTGGCGGAGATGACCAAGATCGGGCTTCCGGTCCCGTTCGGATTTACGGTCACAACAGATGCCTGCTTCAAGTATTACGAAGACGGCAGGGTGGTCAATGAAACGATCAAGGCAGAGATCTTCGAAAAACTGTCGGAACTCGAAGCCGTGATGGGCAAGACCTTCGGCGACGCGGGCAATCCGCTGCTCGTCTCGGTCCGCTCCGGGGCGCCGATCTCCATGCCGGGCATGATGGATACCATCCTCAATCTGGGACTCAACGACGACAGCGTCATGGGGCTGGCTTCGCTGACAGGCAACGAACGGTTTGCCTATGACAGCTACCGGCGGTTCATCCAGATGTTCGGCGATGTCGTTCTGGAGATCCCGAAAGCCAAATTTGATAAGATCTTCGACGGCCGGAAAGACGAGCATGGCTATCAGTATGATACCGAACTCACACCGGCTGATCTGCAGTATGTCATCGCGGCGTACAAGGACCTCGTGGAGGCGGAGATCGGAAGAGAATTCCCGCAGGATCCGAAGGAACAGCTGATGGAGGCGGTCCAGGCGGTGTTCCGCTCCTGGAACAACGACCGTGCGATCCTGTACAGACAGCTTAACGGCATCCCCAGCAGTCTGGGGACTGCCGTTAACGTGCAGTCGATGGTCTTCGGCAACATGGGCGATACGTCCGGTACCGGCGTCGCGTTCACGCGCAGCCCTGTCAACGGCGAGAACCGCATTTTCGGCGAGTTCCTCGTCAATGCGCAGGGGGAGGACGTTGTTGCGGGGATCCGTACACCGCAGCCCATCGCCGAGATGGAAACCGCGTTCCCGGAGGTGTATCAGGAGTTCCGGCGCATTGCGCATCTGCTCGAATCGCACTATACCGATATGCAGGATATGGAGTTCACGGTGGAGAACAACCGTCTCTTCATGCTGCAGACCCGCAGCGGCAAGCGCACAGCCGAAGCAGCCGTCAAGATCGCCGTCGATATGGAGCGGGAAGGGCTGATCGACCGCAAGACGGCCATCACCAGACTGGAGCCTTCGCAGATCGATCAGCTTCTGCACCCGACATTCGATAAGAAGCAGCTTGCTGCGCAGAAACCGCTCACCAAAGGCCTGCCGGCTTCCCCCGGCGCCGCCTGCGGCCGCATCTTCTTCTCTGCGCTGGATGCTGTGGAAGCGGTCGATGACGGCATGCGTGTGATCCTGGTCCGCCAGGAGACATCTCCGGAAGATCTGGCCGGCATGGTCAGCGCGCAGGGCATCCTGACCGCAAGAGGCGGTATGACGTCCCATGCGGCAGTTGTTGCCAGAGGCATGGGCAAGTGCTGTGTCTCCGGTGCCGGTGAGATCAAAGTCGACGAGGAGAAAAAACTCCTCACGATCGGTGACGAAGTCTTCGAAGAGGGTGATTTCCTCTCTCTTGACGGCACCACCGGCAATGTCTACGATGGAGAGATCGACACCGTTCCGCCTGAAATGAAAGGTGATTTCGGGACGATCATGAAGTGGGCGGATGATATCCGCACACTCAGCATCCGCACCAATGCGGACAATCCGCGTGACGCCAGACAGGCAGTCGAATTCGGCGCGGAAGGCATCGGTCTGTGCCGCACGGAGCACATGTTCTTTGCGGACGACCGTATCTCGGCGATCCGGCGCATGATTCTCGCGGACAACGTGAAGGAAAGAAGGCGCGCGCTCGCCAGACTCCTGCCGTATCAGAAGCAGGATTTCATGGATATCTACAGTGTCATGGGCGACCGTCCGGTGACGATCCGTCTGCTGGATCCGCCGCTCCACGAATTCATTCCGCATACGCAGACGGAGATCCGTGCGCTGGCGGAACAGTATAATCTGTCTTACGACAAACTCTCCAGAAAGGTCCGTGAACTCGAGGAGTTCAACCCGATGCTCGGTCACCGCGGCTGCCGGCTGGCGGTCACGTATCCGGAGATCGCGGAGATGCAGACGGAGGCCATCATCACGGCGGCGGTCGATCTCTTCCTCGAGACCGGACAGAAAGTCTCGCCGGAGATCATGATCCCGCTTGTCAGTCTGGATACAGAACTGGCCGCTGTGAAAAAGGTCGTCGTCGAGACCGCCGAGTCCATCTTCGAGGCATCCGGCGTCAGACTGGACTATAAAGTGGGCACGATGATCGAGATCCCGCGGGCTGCCCTGACAGCGGACGAGATCGCCAAAGAAGCGGAGTTCTTCTCCTTCGGTACCAATGATCTGACGCAGATGACGTTTGGCTTCAGCCGTGACGACACAGGCAAGATCATCAAGGAGTACCGTGACAAGAACATTTTTGAAGCGGACCCGTTCCAGACGCTGGATCAGGACGGTGTCGGCAAACTGGTCGAAATGGCGGCGCAGCTCGGCAGACAGGTGCGGCCGAATATCAAACTGGGGATCTGCGGTGAACACGGCGGCGATCCCAGGACGATCGACTTCTGCTACCGCGTCGGACTGGACTATGTGTCCTGCTCACCGTTCCGTGTGCCGGTCGCAAGACTGGCGGCGGCGCAGGCGGTCGTCAACAATCAGTAACAGGCTGCCGGTCCTGTACATCCAGCCCGGCGGATCATATTGGAATTGGAAGCGGGCCTCCCGATGCGGGGGCCCACTTTTTACTTGTTCTGGGTGTACAGTTATGCAATAATGAATTTGCACAGAATGGACCCGCAAAAGCACAGTTATTGCGCGAAGCACATGGCGTTACAGGCGGCATGTGCGGGAAAGACAGGTGAGAGGATGGAACTCAACGCCCGTATGATCTGTATCCTGCAGGAGGTCGTCGAAGCACGGGATAAGGTGACCGTTGACCAGATCTGCAGCCGCAATGATATTTCTAAGCGGACGTTTTATTATGATATCAAGAACGTCAACGCCTGGCTCCGGGAAAAGGGACTGCCGGAGATCGCGCTGCGCAGCGGTTCCTGCACCATTGATGCTGCGGTGGGAGATGCGCTGGGGGAGATCATCCGGCAGAACGACACGGAATACTTCATGTCGGTCGATGAGCGCAAGATCATGATGGCGATGTACATCGGCCTTGCGCAGGAGCGCGTTAGGATCCACGATTTCTGCGATCTGTTCGACATCAGCAAGAACACCGTCCTGTCGGATATGAAGAGCATCCGCAGGGAACTGGCGGAACGCCACATCACGCTCCGGTTCGAGACAGAACGCGGGTACTTTTTCCACGGCAATGAGTATGCGATCCGCAACTACCTGTACGGGCAGTTCAAGAAGGTCCGGTCGATCAAAACGGGGCAGTATATCAGACGGTTTCTCAACGAACAGCTGGCAGGCATCGGCGGTGTGAAACGCGAGTACTGGGAATCGCTCAAAGAGTGCCTCGTCATCTATGAAGAAGCAGCCAACACAAGCATCGTTGAAAACGATACGGACGGCGGGACCTTCATCCTGACAGTTTCCTATCTGCGCCATGCACACGGGCATCTGTTCCGCGTCAACACCTCCCGGTCACAGCAGATCCGGACGACCCGCGCCTACAAGGGGGCGGAGAATCTGTTCCGGAAGATCGAAGAGTATGTGCAGCTCCCCGGCAGTGAGCAGGAGATCTGCTACGTGGCGCTGTGCTTTCTGGCGATGCAGAACTTTGATCCCGTGGCGACCGAGGGGCAGGATCCGGAGATGCTGGCATTCACGGAGCGGTTCCTCACCAATATCGAAGCGAGCGGCATGGCCTCCTTCAGCGACAGAAACACGCTCAAAGGGCGCCTTGTCAACCACATCGCACCGATGATCTACCGCATCACGTACGGGGTGCAGCTCGACAATCCCATCGCTGACAGTGTCAAGAGGGATTATAAAACGGCGTTCGAACTGGCAAGACAGGGGATCTGCCTGACCGACGAAAAACTGGCTGCGAAGATCACGGAAGACGAACTGTCCTATCTGGCGATCTATATCGCGGACGGGATCAAAAGCGAACTGCCGCAGGGGCCGCACAGCGGCAGGATCCTCGTGGTCTGCCCGGAAGGTGTTGCCACGGCGCTGCTGATCCGCGATCAGCTGGAGAGCCTGCTCGAATCGCATTACGTCTACGATCTGACGTCTGTCAAGAATGTCACCGCGCTCGATCTGTCGCAGTATCTGCTGATCGTCACCGCCGCAAAAGGGGATCTGCCGCCGGAGAAAACGGTGCGGGTAGGGCTGTTCCTCAGCGAAGAGAACAAGCGCAGCATCCTGGAGCGGCTCGATCAGGAGAAAATCGAAGCGAAGATCCGTCCGCGGGAGATCATGGCGATCATCCGCCGGCACTGCGGCAGCCGCGTGCAGTCAATGACGGATCTGAATATCGAACTGCTGAACTATATCAATGCACACAGGAGTGAATAGACAATGACAGAACGGATGGAAAACGCAGGGACTGAGAAGGGGGCAATGTCTGCCAAGCTGAAGATGAGCGGGAAGATGACGCTCATCCGGCGGCGGTACCGCTCCGCGGAGGAACTGATCCGCGAGGCCGGAGGGACGGCTGTCGAACTGGGGTATGCGGAAGAAGGGTTCATCGAGGATGTGATCGAGCGCGAACGGGAGTACCCGACCGGTCTCAATGCCGTGATGCCGATCGCGATCCCGCACGTGAGCACACACTGTCTCGATTCCTTTATGTCTGTCGTGACACTCGAAGAACCGCTGCTGTTTGAACCAATGGACGGGCGCGGCGACCCGCTGCCGGTACAGATCGTCTTTATGTTCGGATTGCTCGATCACCGCGATCAGGTGAAAGTCCTCAAGCGTCTGGCGCAGATGTTCAAGGATCAGGAGGCGCTGGAACAACTCCGCAGCGCGCAGACAGATGCAGCGGGCTGCAGGATCGTAGCGGAGTATCTCGGCGAACTCGTGGAGATCGTTTAGCGGGGACCGTCCCCGGGGAAGGAGAAGCGCCATGGTCAGTGCAAAGTACACGATCCACAGTAAAGTGGGGCTGCATGCCAGACCCGCGTCGATGCTGGTCAAAACAGCCAACGACTACGACAGTCGGGTCCATATCCGCACGGCGGAAATGGACGTCGACGCGAAGAGCATTCTGTCCGTGATGGTGCTCGGCGCTGGGTGCGGGGAGGAAATCGAGATCCTCGTGGACGGGCCAGACGAAGAGGAAGCGCTGCAGGCGATCCTTGCGACGCTGGACGGGTTCCTGGATAAATTCGACTGATGAAGAGCCGGAAGAAGGTTCGGATACCGGGCACCGCCCGGTATTTTTTTTAAAAAAGCGCTTTACAAACCGAAAAGATTGTGTACAATTAAATTATGCAAAACCGTATAGAGTGCTATACGATCAACGGATACGAATGTGAAACGGAAGGCGCAAGAGCGATTCCCATAAGAAAGGAGCATACGATGAACGTATATGATTTCACAGTTAAGAAACAGGATGGTACCGAGCAGTCCCTGCGCGATTTTGAAGACAAACTGCTGCTGATCGTAAATACCGCCACCGGCTGCGGATTCACACCGCAGTACAAAGAACTCGAAGAATACTACGAAGAATTCAAAGACCAGGGGTTTGAGATCCTGGACTTCCCGTGCAACCAGTTCGCCGGACAGGCGCCGGGCACCGATGAGGAGATCCATCAGTTCTGCACACTGAAGTACGATACCAAGTTCCCGCAGTTCTCGAAGATCGATGTCAATGGGGAAAATGCAGATCCGCTTTTCCAGTGGCTGACTGCCAACACGACCTTTAAAGGGTTCTCCGGTCCCTCGGGGATCGCGATGGGCGCGATGCTCAAGAAGATCGACCCTGATTATAAGAACAACAGTGCTGTCAAGTGGAATTTCACCAAATTCCTGATCGACCGTGACGGGCAGATCCTGGCGCGCTTCGAACCGACCGAAAAAATGAAGAAGGTCCGTGAAGAGATCAAAGCGGCGCTGTAGCAGACCGGTCGGGCAGCCGGGATGTGTGTCATGAACGCAAAGCAGGAGGAGTCATCGATGGCAGAGATAGAAAAGACAGATAAATACGACGTGCTGCGGCTGGATCATCAGTTGTGCTTTCCGCTCTATGCGTGCGCGAAGGAGATCGTGCGGCGGTACAAACCGTTCCTCGATGAGATCGGCCTGACCTACACCCAGTACATCACCATGATGGTCCTATGGGAGAAGAAGCAGGTCTCTGTCAAAGAACTCGGCGAATCGCTCTTTCTGGATTCCGGAACGCTGACACCGCTGCTCAAGAAAATGGAGCAGAAAGGGCTGCTTACCAGAGAGCGGTCGAAAGAGGATGAGCGCGTTCTGCTTGTAACCATCACGGAAGAAGGAGAAGCGCTGAAAGACCGGGCGGTGAACGTGCCAACACAGCTGATGAGCTGTATCACGATGGATCCGGAAGATGCCGCCAAACTGTATGAACTATTGTATAAAGCACTTGGCGGGATGGCCTGATCATTCTGCATGAAAGGAAGGGTTCCTGTATGGATCGCGAAAAGAGCATTGTCAAAGTCAGCATCGTTGGGATCGTGGTCAATCTGATCCTTGTCGCCTTCAAAGCAGCTGTCGGCTTCGTGACCGGCTCGATCGCCGTCATCCTGGATGCGGTCAACAATCTGAGTGACGCGCTTTCGTCGGTAATCACTATCATCGGCGCAAAGCTCGCCGGCCGGGCGCCGGACAAAAAGCATCCGTACGGACACGGGCGCATCGAGTACCTGAGTTCGATCGTCATTGCCATCATGGTACTGCTGGCAGGGGTGACCAGTTTCAAGGAATCGGTGGAGAAGATCCTGCATCCTGCGGCGGCGAACTACACGACAGTTTCGCTGATCATCATTGCCGCGGCTGTCCTGACCAAGTATTTCCTGGGGCGGTACGTATCGCGGCAGGGTAAAAAACTCAATTCCCAGTCCCTGATCGCATCCGGCGCGGATGCCACGTTCGATGCGGTGTTGTCGTTCTCCACACTGGTGGCAGCGGCGGTCAGCCTGCTGTTCCACCTGAGTATCGAAGGCTATCTGGGTGTGATCATTTCGGTCGTGATCCTGAAGGCAGGCATAGAGATCCTGATGGAATCGGTCGGGAGCATCATCGGCCTGCGCGTCGACAGTGATCTGGCGGAAAGCCTCAAGGAGAAGGTCTGCAGCTTTGAACAGGTGCACGGCGCCTATGATCTGACGCTGCACAACTACGGTCCGGAACGGATCATGGGGTCTGTGCACATCGAGGTCGATGACGCGCTGACGGCGCGGGAGATCCACTACCTGACCCGGAAGATCTCGGAAACCGTATACAGGGAATTCGGGATCATTCTGACGGTGGGGATCTATGCGGCCAATACGGATGATGACGAGTATGCAGTCATGAAAGAACACCTCAGCGAGATCATCCGGGAGCATCCGGAGATCCTGCAGATGCACGGTTACTATGCGGACAAAGAGAGGCATCTTGTGACGTTCGATCTGGTGATCGGCTTTGAGGCGGACGATGCGCAGGCATTGTGCAATACCGTGACAGCACAGATGAAAGAAGCGTTTCCGGCATATACGTTCTATGCCGTGGTCGACAGCGATGTCAGCGACTGACGGAACGGTATGCTTTGATATGAAATGAAAGGAGAGATCCACAATGAGTAAACTGAACGATTTCCTGACAGAAGCCGGCGTGTTTTTCCTGGCTACCGCGGACGGCGACCAGCCGAAACTGCGGCCGCTCGGCGCGCATTTTGAGATGGACGGCAAGGTCCTGTTCGGTGTCGGTGATTTCAAAGATGTCTACAAGCAGCTCACCGCCAACCCGAAGACCGAGATCGTCGCAGCAAAAGCGGACGGCAACTGGCTCCGCTACACCGGGAAAGCTGTCTTTGAAACGGATCCGAAGTATGCGGAGGCAATGCTCGACATGATGCCGCAGCTCAGACAGATCTACAATGAAGAAACCGGCAACAAGATGATGGTCTTCCACCTGGAAGAGGCGGCTGCGCGCATCATCCCGATGATGGGTGAAGGAGAGGCGGTCGACTGCTAAATGGACAGCGCAGTAAAAGGCGCCGGGGCACTTCCTTATGACAGCGGCAGGACCGTGATCATCGCCTGCAGTTCTCTGACAGAATACGTGGAAGAAGCGCAGCATAGATGCGGGACCGCACTGCCGGTGATCTATATGGACCGCCTGTATCACCGCGACCCCGGTGAGATGCGCGGGCATATCGTTGCGGCGCTGGCGGAAAAGATACCGGAAGGAACAGACACGGTACTTGTCTGCATGGGCTTTTGCGGCGGTTCCTGGGAGGGAGTTGCTGCGCCGGTCCGGATGGTGCTGCCGCGGGTCGACGATTGTGTATCGCTGCTCCTGCAGACCGGGGATACACCGGTGAGCGATCTGAAACAGCCGGGGCATCTGTATGTCCGGGCGAAGGATCCGCGCACCGAGTCGTTCAGAAGGATCTTTGAACACCTGACGGCGGCTGTTGACGAAGAGACAAAAGCCCGTTATCACGAGGACTGGAAGCAGCTTTACAGTCATATCGATATCCTCGACACCGGCATCAACGGCAGCCGGAGGCCCGGCTATGCCGAAGCGGTGCAGCAGGATGCGGACTGGCTAAACGCACAGGTGGAATACGTGAAAGGCGGTACGTATCTTCTTGAAAAACTGCTGCGCGGAGACTGGGACAGCCAGTTCCTTGTGCTGACGCCCGCGGAACCTGTGACGGAAGAGCAGATGCTGCTCCGTGCATCCGCCGTATAGCTTTGACAAATCATGACCGCACGCTTGACCGGCGTGCGGTTTTTTCGTACAATCTGTTTGAAAATGGAAATAAATGGTATTTCCTGATGATGTGATATACGTAGGCTGGAAAGGCAGAAAGGAAGAGACGATGGAGATCATCAGTTTACGGATACGAACGAAAGACGAAGCTTACGGGCAGGTCATGCAGACTGTACTCAAGCGGAATTATCCGGGGTTTATGATCGCATGGGAGCCGGTTGCGGACGGCTCATGCACGGATGCGGAACCGCGCGGCGCGGCGGCGGAGACCGGCAGCTGGGGGATCGATCTTTCGCTGTGCGATCAAAGGGAGGCGCTGGAAGAGGGGGAGATCCTGCTCGTGGACCAGCCATTTCTGGAAAATGTAGGGGAAGACGGGACGATCTCCGTTACGGCAGGACCGGTCTGTCTGTTCAAGTACGCGCCGGCGCGCGAGATGATCGGGAAGATCCTCGGGCTGTGCGCAGGCCGGATGCACCGGCAGATTTTCCGCCCGCCTGCCGCGGGATGCCGCATCGTCGGGGTGTTTTCCGGTGCCGGCGGGAAGGGGTGTACCGCGGTGAGCCTGGCGCTCGCACAGTTTGGCGCCAGGCTGCGCGGAGACCGGCCGCTGGTCGTACCGGCAGGGCAGTTCCCCCGCGGCGGCGCATGCGCCGCTGCCGCCGGGCAGATGCCGCTGCGGGAATATGTCTACCGGACGCTGCGTGCCGGCAGTCCGCATCCGGGAAGTCCGGAAGAGGCGCAGCGCGCTTCCCGGGAGCGGCTTGCGCGCGCTGTGTCGGAAGATGCGTTCGGAACAGGGCGGTTTGTGCAGCCGGCAGGGGAAAACCCGCTCTACAGACTCAAGGGGGAAGAGATGCAGACGATGCTGCGCGCCATGACCTGCGGAGAGTATGCCTTACTGATCTTCGATCTTGGCAATGTGATCAACGAAGCGTCTTTCACAGTTCTCCGCGCGGCGGACCGGCTGCTTCTTCTGACAGATAGTCCGGAGGCAGATGCATCGCTTAAGGAGTATCTGCGTACCCGGTGCGGCGGCGGTATCCTCGAGAAGATCATCCCGGTGCGCAACCGGTCGCACGTTTCTGAAAAGACCGCCGTTGACCGGTTTTATGAAGACGGGATGGGGCAGCCTGCGGCAGCCTGTTTTGATATTCCGTATGAGCCGCTGCTCGATACGGAGCGCGGCGCGGTGTTCGACGGGGTCTTCCCGCTGGAGGGCGGTTTCACGGACGCAGTCGAACAGCTGCTTGTCCTTCTGGACGAGGAGGTCCGTGCCGGAGAGCCGGCCTGAGAAATGCAGGAGATGCGCGGCGCATAACAGCCGCGCTGCCGCTGCGATTCCGCATTTATACACGGACAATCGGCACCTTCTCATGGTACAATGTTTATGACTGTTAGAGAGGAAAGGAAGGACTGCCCCGTGCATCTTGACACATTCATCATTGACCTTGCGCTGATCATGGGCGCATCGGCCGTCGTATCGGTCCTGTTCAAGAAACTGCATCTGCCCACGGTGCTGGGGTACATCACCGCGGGGTTTTTGATCAGCCCGCATTTCACACTCTTGCCCACCGTCGTCGAGACCGACAATGTGCAGACCTGGTCGACGATCGGCATCGTCTTTCTGATGTTCGGGCTGGGACTCGAGTTTTCATTCACAAAACTGTCCCGTGTCGGCAGTTCCGCGATCATCACTGCGATGACCGTCATGAGCGGGATGACCGTGACCGGGATCGCGCTCGGACATATACTCGGATTCGGGCGGATGGATGCGGTCTTCCTCGGCTGCATGCTTTCGATGTCTTCCACGATGATCATCATGAAAGCGTTTGAGGAATACGGTCTCAAGGACCAGCGTTCCAGTTCGCTCGTCCTCGGCGCACTGGTCGTTGAGGATGTCGGCGGCATCTTCATGATCATCGTTCTGTCCGCCGTTGCGGTCGGATCCGGCGTTTCCAGCGGTGCGCTGATTTCCGAACTGGGGTTCATGCTGCTGATGCTGGTGGTCTGGCTGGCGCTCGGCATCTATCTGATCCCGACGGTATTGAAGAAAACGAGGGGGCTTCTCTCCGAAGAACTGCTCCTTATCATTTCACTGGCTATCTGCTTCGGCATGGTCGTCATTTCCCACGCGATCGGTTTCTCAGAAGCGCTCGGCGCCTTCATGGGCGGTTCCATCCTTGCAGGTACAGTCAGCGGGGAACGGATCGAAGAGCTGGTCCATCCGCTCAAGGACATGTTCGGTGCGGTCTTTTTCGTCTCAGTCGGGATGATGATCATACCGGCCTATCTGGTCGAGTATCTTGTACCGATCCTCATTATCAGCGCGGTGACCATCGCGGGGCAGATGGCTCTGTCCACGCTGGGCATCCTGCTCTCCGGGCAGAGCGGGTATACGGCGGTCAAGGGCGGTTCCGCCATGGTCCAGATCGGTGAATTTTCCTTCATCCTGGCGGCGCTTGGCCGTGACCTCCGCGCGACTGCGGGGTATCTGCTTCCCGTGATCGTTTTCGTGGCTGTTATCACGATCTTCCTGACGCCGGTCTTCATCAAAACAGCAGACCGCCGGTATGAGTTCCTGCGCCGGCACACCCCGGAAAGACTGCGGGTCTTTCTCTCCAGGTATACGTCGGACCGCCGGGAGACATCGGACAACACCCGTGACTGGAAACATTACATGGCTACTTATACAGGACGGACCGTCGTCATCGGCGCGCTTCTGTTCCTTCTTTATTACGCGGGTTCGACAAGGCTTCTCCCGCTCTTTGAAGAGCGGTTCGGAGGGACGACAGGCGCGGTTCTGTGCTGTCTTCTGATCATGGTGCTCATGGTGCCGCTGATCAGTCTGCTTCTCGGCCGCCGCAGCGCCACGTTCAAGAAACTCTGGCTTTCGAGCGAGACCAACCGGCTGCCGCTCACGCTGTTGCGGGCGCTGCAAATGGGGCTTTCGCTGCTGTTCATCCTTCTCGTGATGGTCCGGGTTCTGCCCGTCAGAGCCATCTGGCTTGTGCCGTTCAGCCTGCTGCTGCTTGCAGTCGCTGTCCGTTCGGACTTCCTGCGCGGCCGTTCCCTCAAGATCGAAGCGCGGTTCATGGCCAATTTCAACGAGAAGATCCTGCATAACCGGAAAGAAGCACAAGACGGGCACTGGCTGGGTGACCGTGTCTGCGTCGTCCAGTTCGGCCTGGCCGATACTGTTGGCAGTACGACGGTGAGGGAGCTTCTGGAGGATCGGATCAATGATGTGCTGATCATAAAGATCGTCCGGGAAGGCCGGCACATCAATATGCCTGGGCCGGACGAAGCGCTTTTCAGCGGAGACAGTCTTTACGCAATGGCCGGCCGGGAGCAGCTTGCCGGGTACATCAAGGCGCTGGAAAGGGCGGCTCACATCATCGATCCGGATGCGCCGATGGTCTCGCTGCGTGAATACGTGTATACGCAGGCATTCTACGGGATCCGGCCGGAAGACCAGATCATGGTCAGCGCCATCCTGACGGACAAGGACATGCCGTTCTGCGGGAAGTCGATCCGCAATTGCGGCTTTAAAAATGACTATAAAGGATTTATTGTCGCATTAGAAAGAGAGAATCTGATGATCGTCGATCCGCCGGTCGATACGTATATAGAACCCAAAGACCTGCTGTGGGTAGTTGGCGGGCAGACAATGGCCGCGCGTCTTTTGGAGGACGGGATCCTCGGAGACCTCTGAGCAGAAGGTTTCCGGCGATTCTGCAAAACGTCCGGCATATATAAAGAACCGCAAAGCCCTTGCGAATAAGCAGGGGCTTTTTTTTGTACAAAACAGCAGACGGTATCATTGCACCGGAGAAATAAATGTGCTACTCTTACATGGAAATAAATGGAAATTTCAAAGAAAGGACAGCAGCATGCAGACAGGACGGGGATTGGATACAGAAAGCCTTGATTACAGGGCAGAGAGTTATCAAGGGGCTGATATCAGCGCGGCAGTGAACCGTGCGAGGACACAGGTGCATTTGGCAGCGAATATGAAAGACGACGAGGCGGCGATGGCGGTGATCGAAGACACGCTGCTGGAGGAGGAAGGTTTGACTATGCTCGACACAGGAACGCTGTCGCGGCTGACGGACCGGGTCTTCCTGGCACTGCGCAGGGATCTGTATGTGCTCGATCCGCTGATGGAAGACACAGCGGTCACCGAGATCATGGTCAACGGGACCAGTGATGTCTTCATCGAGAAAGCCGGCAGGCTGCTCCGTGTGCCGGTTTCCTTTGAAACGGAGCAGGCACTGCTTGAGGTGATCCGCAGGGTGGCTTCCTCCGTCGACAGAGAGATCAATGAACTGCATCCGATCGTTGATGCCAGAACGCGTGACGGTGCCAGAGTCAACGCGGTATACGGCAATATCGCCCTGAACGGTCCGGTCCTTACGATCCGCAAGTTTCCGAAGAGCGGCTACTCCATGGAAGACCTGATCGGATTCGGGACTCTGACGAAAGACTGCGCGGCATTTCTGGGGGAACTGGTGCGTACAGGCTACAATATCTTCATCAGCGGCGGGACATCGTCCGGCAAGACGACCTTTCTCAATGTGCTGAGCGATTACATAGACCCGCAGGAGCGGGTGATCGTGATCGAGGATTCGGCAGAACTGGCGATCCGGCATGTGGACAATCTGGTGCGGATGGAGTGCCGCCGGCAGTATGCTGAGGGAAAGGGGGCGGTCGGAATGAGCCAGCTCATCCGGACGAGTCTGCGTATGCGCCCGGACAGGATCATCGTCGGGGAAGTGCGCGGTGCGGAAGTCGTCGATATGATCAATGCAATGAATACCGGGCATGACGGAAGCCTCAGCACAGGACACGGCAACAGTGTCCGCGGTATGCTGCGCCGTCTGGAGTCGATGTTCCTGCAGGAAACGGCTTTTCCGCTGGAAGCAATCCGGTCGCAGATCGCGGAGGGGATCGATGTGATCATCCATCTTGGCAGACTGCGCGACAGACGACGGGTCGTGCTGGAAGTTGCGGAACTGTCGCTTTCCCGCACCGGGCAGATCGAACTGCATCCCCTGTTCGTGTACCGGAGAGGGGAAGGACTTGTGCGGACGGGGAACAGTCTGCGCGATAGAACGAAATGGGAACTGAACGGCGGCAGGGAGGAATTGCTATGAACGAACCGGTCTGCTATGACAGATATATTCTGTCTGTAAAAGAGAAGGCGCTGTTTATGATCTGCGGATATGCTGCGGGGTTTTTCCTGCTGCTGGTCTTTTACAACGACTTTCTGCTGTCCGCTGCCGGCGGGCTGGCCTGTGTCTTTTTTCTGCCGATGTATAAAGCGCATCTGGGCAGCCGCCGGAAGGCGCTGCTGGAGACGCAGTTCAGGGATTTCCTGTACGCAGTCGCTTCATCGGTTGCCGCGGGCAGGCAGCTGGAACGCGCTCTGGAAGATGCGGAACAGACACTGCTTGTCATCTATCCTCCGTCTTCTCCGCTTTGCCGGGAACTGGCAGCCATCAACAGGGCTGTCCGGGAAGAGCGGGGCGATGAGGCGGCGCTTCTGCGGGATCTTGCGGACCGCAGCGGCAGTGAGGACATTCGTGACTTTGTGGAGGTCTATGTGCTCTGCAGGAAACTGGGCGGCGATATGGAGGAAGTGATCCGCAATACTTCTTCGATCATGACGGACAAGATGGCAGTGCGCCGTGAGATCCGTACGCTGACCGCACAGAAACAACTGGAAGGGAGGATCATATCGGTGATGCCGGTCCTGGTCATCATGGGACTCAATGTGTTCTCGCCGGAGTATCTGTCCGTTCTGTACACGACCATCTCCGGCAGGCTGATCATGACAGCGGCACTTGCCGGGATCGCCGTTGCGTTTCTGATGACGCAGAAGCTGCTGGACATCCGGATCTGACAGCGTTTTCAACCGCACCGCGGAAAAGAAAGGAAGAGGGTATGAACAAGCGGCATATCGTCAGAAAAACCGCAAAAAAATATCTGTCAGCCGAAGAAGCGCAGCTCGCCTCGCGGTACCGGGATCTGTACGGGGAGGGCAGCTATGAGGCGGAGCTCTCTGCTTACAGGGACCGGAGACGCAGAAGGGCTTTGGCTGTGCTGGCGGCGTTTCTGGTGGTTTTCAGTTATGCTGCCTGCAGAGAGTTCGCGGGGACTCCCGGCGCGGTCTACGACGGAGACGATCTGGTTGCGCTGGAACGTCCGGCGGAGGACGGTGGCGCCGTTTCGATCGATATGAAGGTATACGCTGTGACGGAGCGCGGGACGGTCACCGAGGACAGGGCAGTCTATCTCGGCGCTTACAGCGAGCACCCCCAGACGGAACGGACGTTGGCGTCGGAGTCGTATGAAGATCTGATCAGGCGAAAGATCGATCAGGCGGCGCGGGAACTGGACAGTGACCGGACACAGCAGATCGTCTATCTGCCGCAGTCGCTTGATGACGGCACCAGGCTTGTGTGGACGGAGAACGGCCGGTCCATGCTGCCGCTTTTGATGCTGCTTTTTTCGGCGGCGGTATACTATTTGTACCGGAGCAGGTTCTCAGTCATCGAAAAGAAGGAAAAGGAAGCACGGGAATCGGTCATCAGGGAACTGCCCGAATTCCTGCACAAACTGGTCCTGCTGCTCGGCGCCGGTGCTGTTCCGGAAGCGGCGTTCCGGCGGGCGATGGAGGAGATAACAGGAGATACGTATTTTGCCGGACAGATGCAGAAGATCAGGGACAAAGCAGCACAGACCAACGCACCGGTCCATGCGGAGTTCCGTGCCTTTGCGGAGCGCAGCGGTGTGCGGGAACTGACACGGATCGCCGGGATCCTGGGGGACAACATCGAACGCGGGACGGACCTTTCGGTCAAACTGCGCGAAGAAAGCGAACTGCTGTGGTTTGAGAGAAAAAAGCAGTCGGAAGAAAAGGGACGCCTTGCGGAGACCAAACTTACCATACCGCTGGCGATCCTGCTTTGTGTCCTTGTTCTTGTAACTGTTTCCCCCGCGTTGTTCGAAATGTGATATACTATACAGGCATGTGTATATCGGACCGCAATGGAAAGCAGTTTTGCGGGAGTAAACAGGAGGAACCCTCGATGGAGGAATTAAGATATAAAGGACATCTGACCAAACCGCTGCTCAATAAAATCGCCAGCAATCTCGTATCTGTCTGGCAGCGCAGGCTTGCTCTGGGCGCAGTTGCCGTCGCGATCATGTTCGGCGTGTACTTCCTGATCCGGGGATACAAAGATCCGGCGCTGGTGCTCGCGATCGGCGCGCTGCTCTTTGCGCTCGAATTTATATGGATCTCGCGCTCGACAGCCAAAAAAGTGCTGAACAGATCGATCCGTCAGATCGGCAGCGATGAGTATACCGTGTTCCTGGAGAAGAGCGGTTTCCGTGTGCGCGGGTACCGGGTCAAGGACTACCTCCGCATCAAATACAATGATGTCAATCAGATCTGGGAGAAGCCGGAAGCGTTCTATCTTTATACGTCAGATCTGGTCGTTATCGTCATCGACAAGACCGAATTGACGGAAGAGGAGTGCAGGCAGCTGCGGCTCTTCCTCGACGGGCACTGCATCAGCATGGCGATGCGCCGGAACAAACTGCAGTAGAACAGAAAGATTTCATCTGTGCCGAAAGGATCAAAAAGCGCCGTGCGGCTTTCGCCGCAGGCGCTCTTTTTATTATGCCGTTATTAAGAACCGTCAGTCGAATCTGTGGAATGCCGGTTCGTGGTCCTTATATGTACAGTAGTATTTGAAACCAAGTGAGGTCACGAGCGATTCCGCTTCATTGAAATGATCCATGAAATGGACCGTTTCGTGCGTGTCGGAACCCATGGTGAAGATCTCACCGCCCAGTTCTTTGTAGGCCGCCAGGATCTCTTTGCGCGGGAGCCAGAGGGAAGTGCCATATTTGAAATTCGAAGTATTGAGTTCGATGCCTTTGCCGTCTTCGATCACGAGTTTCAGGATCTCACGGATCTGTTCCATATATGGTGTGTAGTCGACCGCAGGGTCACCCGCATAGCGGTCGATCAGCGTCATATGCCCCAGCACATCGTAGTCTTTGTATACCTGCAGGCATTCATAAATGTAGACATAGTAATCTTCCGTCAGCGCTTCACGGTCCGCATGCGCAAAATCATAGTTGTACAGATCGCCGCAGCGCATGCAGTGGAAGGAGCCGATCAGGAAATCGTAGTCGTGGGCGTGCACTGCACGGGATGCTTCTTCAAACTGTCCCTGCATGATCCCGATCTCCATCCCCTTGGCAATGTCGATCCTGTCTTTGTAACGTTCCTGGTGTTCCAGGACAGCGGGATAGTAGTTTTCTTCATCAAGAATAAACGGGAACAGAGGATCCGGATACCCAGGGTCATAGTGGTCGGTAATGGCAAGGTGTTTGATGCCGAGGCTGACCGCTTTTTCGACCATTTCGGTCATGGGGGTATCGCTGTCATCCGAAAAATCTGTATGTGTGTGGTAATCGTAGAGCAGCATAGGGTTCCTTTCTCTCATTAAACAGAGCGTATTATACCATTTTCAAAGGAAATGATAAAGGGAATCGGTGCCATGGTTTCCCTCTTTGTTCTAAATGGGTATTTTTGGAAGTTATAATTGACATATATTTACATCCGATGTAGACTCGTTTTGCGAGCAGGAAAAATATGGTAATCAAGTGATGAAACCGGTACGGAAAATGTTTAAGGAGAAAGAAAATGAAAAGAATACAACAGTATTGCCAACGGATGGCGGGCGTTCTTTCGGAAGAAGGCGGCATGGAAATGGTGCAGGTCGCGATCCTCGTCGCCATCGCCATCGTACTTGGGCTGATCTTTAAAACGGAGATCACCGCGTTTGTCAACCGAACGTTCGAGGCGCTCAATAATGGCTTCTAAAAGAGCGCTAAGGCGGCGCCGGCAAAAGCAGGTGCTGCGGCACGGGATAAGAAAACTGAAAGAAAAGAAGGGCAGCACGATGGTGGAGGCGGCGATGGTGTTTCCGGTCGTGATCCTGGCATTGACTGTCATGATCTACGGCATGCTCTATCTGTTTGATGAAACAGCCGCGGCATCCGCCGTCCGGCGCGCTGTGATCCGCGAAGCCGGGCGAAAAGCCGGAACGGTGACTCTGTACAACGAAGGATCCTCCGGGGTCCCGGTCACAACTGCTGTTTACGGCATCCGCCCGTGCTCAGCCGGTGAAAAGACGGCGGTCATGAAGAGCCGGATGCCGGGCGTTGCCGGCCGCCGCAGGACTTTATCGGCTCACCAGTATATCTGCAATGAGAAGACGGAGATCCGTCTGTGGGATCTGTTTCAATAAGGAGGTCTTTATGGCAGCGCTGCGGCGCGCGTTCCGCGCGGTACGAAACGAAAAAGGCAGTTCCATGATCTTTCTCCTGCTGGTTCTTGCGGGGATGGTCTCTTTGGCATCCGTGTATATTTACGGCGCCGGATTGATAACGGACCGCAGTTATACGGAAAGCGTTCTGCATCTGGCAGGCAGGTCCGTTCTGACGGAGTATGACACGGCCCTGAAAGAAGAGTATGGGATCGTCGCGTACCGCGGCAGCAGCCGGGATGCGCAGGAGGCTGCAACGATGTACGCAGCCGCTTCCTTTATGGAGAACGACAGGATCCGGTGGAGCGGACTGACGGTCGATCTGTCCGCATACTGTCTCCTGGATACAGCGCTGTTCCGTCGGGAAGCGGTCAGCTACACCAAATACGCACTGGCCCGCGGGCTGCTCGAAGACAGCACATTCGGACTGGGGGATGAAACCCCGCTCGATCTTGAAGGAGACCGGATCCTGCGCAGCAGCCGGGTGATCCGCGCGCTGCCTTCGGGCGGTGCTGCCAGCGGCAGTCTCTGGGAGACGGTCAAACAGGCGTTTTCCGGCGGTTTGACGGAGATCTTTTCACGAGGGACAGACAACTATCTGTTTGATCTGTATATTATGCGGGAGTTCCGGAACGCGCAGGATCAGGACGTTGGCAGGGAGACATTTTTCCGGTATGAGGCGGAGTATATCCTGGAAGGCGGCATGTCCGACCGGGAGAACCGGGAAGCGTTCCGGCGGGAGCTCGTGCTGCTGCGCAATGCGGCGAACCTGATTTTCCTTGTCAGCGATCCGCAGAAGATGGAAGAACTCTCTGCCGCAGCGCTTCTCATTGCGCCGGGACCCGGTGCGCTTTTGGTAGAGATGATGCTTGCGGAGGCATGGGCGCTTGCGGAGGCGGAGAACGATGTGCGCATTCTGGAGCATGGGAAAAAGCTGCCGTTTTATAAGACCGCCGATACCTGGGCGACAGATTTGCAATCCGTCATCGACGGAGCGGAAGAAGGGTATATCGATACGAGTGTCAGTACCGGCCTCGGATATCGCGACTACCTGCAGGTCTTTTTGTTTTTCATGGACGGAACGGTCAAGACGCTGCGGGTGATGGATCTTATCCAGATCAATATGCAGGGATTGCACGATGCATCCTTTCTGATCCGGGATCATTATCTGGGCTTCGACATGCATGTGACCGTCCGCGGGAAGGAGTACGATTATGCGCACACGTATTAGAAGCGAGGACGGCAGTTATACCGTGGAGGCGGCGATCGTCCTGCCGCTGTTCATTCTGGGCGTGATGACCATCGCGTTTCTGATCCGGATCATAGGTATCGAAGGTGCGGTCATGCAGATCACGGCGGATGAGACAGCAAAGCTCGCGCTGGACAGTTATGCGGTGCGCACCGGAGCACTCTTTGAGCCCGCTCTGGAATCGCGGATCTATGAGGAATGCGGCGATGTCGGGCGTACCGATGTCAGGAACTTAAGGTATCTGACCACACGCGGCGGGATCGACGGGATCATCTCCTGCACGGTCGTGACGGATGTGGATCTGCCGTTGCCGTTCCCGCTTGCGAAGAGGCCGCGGATCACGACCGGTATCGTGGCGCGCGCGTGGATCGGCAAAGACTGTCTGACGGACCCGATGCCGTTCGAAGAAATGGAAACGGACGGCGGCAGTGTGACAGTATGGGTCTTCCCGCAGCGCGGAGAACGCTACCATACGGAGTCCTGTCTGTTTGTCGCGAATGAGCCGCGCGAGGTCGTTCTGACACAGGAGGTCAAACGGCACTATACCCCCTGTACGATCTGCGATTCGGAAAACCTTCCTTACGGGAGTCTCGTATATTGCTATCCGGCGTACGGGGAAGTCTATCACCGCGGCACGTGCAGCCAGGTGGACAAATATGTCGTGCCGATGGATCTGGAAGACGCGGAAAGCCGCGGTTATACACCCTGCAGCAAGTGCGGGGGGATATGAGAAAGGAGAGACTAATGACACTGAATCTGAGAGAATCCGGTTATCGTGTGGAGATACCGGCAGGCAGGATCGCTCCGTTTGAGGAAAAGATCCTGGCTTCCGGACTCTGCGATTTCGCGCTCGACATGACCTTTACGCATGTCCGCGGCACCACACGTGCCGGGTACGATTGCGCGGGCTACGTCGCGGTGCGCGAGCTCGATCTTACGCAGCCGCAGAAGGTCTTTGAAGTACTTGAGAAGACCCTTCTGACGATGACGCACGCCGGGGAGTTCTTTATCGACCGGGACAAGGTCCTTTTAAATGTGGATACGGTGTTTTATAATAGACGGTGCAAAGACATCCGGATCGCCTATTACCCCCGTGAAGAGGGAGTGGAGATCCGGGAAAGTATAGACGGTTATGTCAAAGAACTGGCTTCCCTGACAGGGGAAAAAGGCAAAGCGCTCCTTGAACGGACGCTGCTGCTGTTCTCGCGGAACAACTGCGATCTGCCGCAGATGATCACCGTTGTCGGAGAGATCCGCCGGGCAGTTGCCACGCAGGCGCGGACAGCGCCGCCGGCCAGAGCTGTCTGATCTGCCGGTATCGTTTGAAAGGTATTGTATGAGTAAAAAAGAAAACAAACGGGAAGTGATCCTGTCCCCGCATTCGGGGTTCTGTTTCGGTGTCAAACGCGCCATCAACATCGCAGAGAAGACGAAGGGGGACCGGGTCTTCACCTGCGGCCCTCTGATCCACAATAAGCGTGTCACGGAAGACCTGCGCAGCCGGGGAATCGGGCAGGTGTCTAGACTGGCGGAAGCGCCTGAAGGAGCAACGATCATCATCCGTTCCCACGGGGAATCCAAGGCTTTTTATGATGACGCTGCCGCTTACGGACTCAAACTGGTCGATGCGACTTGTCCGTTCGTGAGCCGGATCCACGATCTCGTCTCAGCGGCCAGCGCCAAGGGTATGCCGGTCCTGATCGTGGGCAGCCCCGATCATCCGGAGGTGACAGCGACGAAAGGATGGGCGGGGAAGTACGCGTATGTCGCGGCATCCGGAGAGGAAGCCTGCGCGATCATTGACGGCCTGACGGAAGAGGAACTGGCCTGTGTCCGGAAACAGCATCTGTTCGTCGTCGCCCAGACGACGATCCGCAAAGAGGTCTTTGAGGAAGTTCTTTCTGTGCTTGCGGACAGGGAGATCCCCTGCGAGGTGCAGAACACCATCTGCAACGCAACAGCGGAAAGGCAGCAGGGATGCCGTGAGACGGCTTCCAAAGTGGACGCGATGATCGTTATCGGCGACCAGAAGAGCTCGAACAGCCGGAAACTTTACGAAATCGCGAAAACCAACTGTGAAAACACCTATTTTATCGAAAAAGTCGATGATTTATCATTGAAACTGTTTGACAGTTTTAGTAGAATAGGAATAGCGGCGGGCGCATCGACGCCCGAAATCGCAATACAGGAGGTTTTTCAAAACATGAGTGAAAAGACACTTGAACAAGAAATGTCGATGCAGGACTTTATGGACGAAATCGACAAGCAGCTGAGACTTCCCAGAAGTGGTGAACTGGTGGACGGCAAGGTCCTCGAAGTTCGTGACAAGGAAGTCATCGTCAACCTGAACGTCAAGAAGGACGGGGTTATTCCGATCACCGAGATCAATCTCGAAGAAGGAAAAACACTTGCCGACATGTTCCACGAAGGTGACGACATCCAGGCCAAGGTCCTCAAGAATGACGACGGCGACGGTAACATCCTTCTCTCCAGAAAGAAACTGGAAGTCGGCGTCCACTGGCAGGAGATCAACCAGGCTCTGGAAGACAAGTCGGTCATCGAAGTCGAGGTTGTCCGTCAGGTCAACGGTGGCGTCATTGCCGCGTACAAAGAAGTGTCCGGCTTTATTCCGCTGTCGCAGCTGTCTGACAGATACGTGGAAGACAGTTCCGAGTTCCTCGGCCAGACTCTGCAGGTCAAGGTATCCAGAGTCGATCCGAGAAGAGGCAAGGCCGTCTTCTCGCACAAGGCTTTCCTGAACGAGGAACGCCAGAAGGCGATGAAGGAGATCTGGGAGAAAATCCAGGTCGGCGACATCGTGGAAGGCACAGTCATGCGTTTCACCGATTACGGTGCGTTTGTTGATATCGGCGGTATCGACGGTCTGCTGCACATCAGCGAGATTTCCTGGGGCAAGCTCAAGCACCCGCAGGAAGTTCTCTCCGTCGGCCAGAAGATCAAGGTCAAGGTCCTCAGCATGAGCGCCGAAAAAGGCAAGATCAGCCTCGGTCTCAAGCAGACGGTTCCGGAACCCTGGTCCGTTATCGACGAGAATTACGCTGTCGGCGACATCGTCGAAGGCAAGGTCGTTCAGATCAAGGAATACGGCTGCTTCGTAGAACTCGAGCCCGGCCTCGACGGTCTGGTCCATATCTCGGAAGTCAGCCACAAGCGTGTTGCCAATATCAATGACGAACTGTCCGTCGGCGAGAAGGTCAACACCAAGATCCTCGAGATCGACAAGGAAAGAAGACGTATCAGCCTGTCCATCAAAGAGACCATGGACGCGGAGGAAGAAGAAGCGATGAAGGCTGCCAAGGCTGCCGCTAAGGAAGCGGAAGCTGCGCCGGCTGAAGAAGCACCCGCAGAAGAGGCTCCCGTTGAGGAAGCACCGGCTGAAGAAGAATAGGATTCTTCCGGCAATGCATAAAGAACCCCCCATCCTGTGATGGGGGGTTGTTTTATTGATCTGTTCTGCTATGACCGGACGGCTCAGTACATCTTTGTCATGTCGATCATCTCCATGGCGTTCTGCAGTGTCAGGTCGGAGATGTTCAGACCTGCGATCAGGCGGGCAACTTCACCGGCTTTTTCGTGGTCGGAAAGCTGCGTGATCGTGGTATAGGTGCTGCTGTCGTCGGACGTTTTGCTGATGCGGTAGTTGTGGTCGCCGTACGCGGCGATCTGTGGCAGGTGCGTGATGGTGATGACCTGACGCGTTTCGCCGAGCCGCTTGATGGCTTTGCCGACGAGAACGGCGGTCTCGCCGCTGATGCCGGCGTCGATCTCATCGAAGATCATTGTCGGGATGTTGTCGAAGTCCGCGATGATCATCTTGAAGGCGAGCATGATCCGGCTCATTTCACCGCCCGAAGCGATCTTGCTCAGCGGCTTGAGGCGTTCGCCTTTATTGGTGCTGATGAGGAATTCCACCTCGTCGCGCCCGTCGGGGGAGTATGCCTTTCTTTCTTTGAAGTCGACTGCCACGGTAACATCGCTGAAGTTCAGATTGAACAGTTCCTGCTGGATCTTGTTTTCCAGTGTGGAGGCGGATGTCCGGCGCAAATTGGTGAGACGGAGCGATTCTTCCTCGAGAAGGCTTTCGACAGTCTTCTTCTCCAGCGCCACGCTCTCGATGTCGGACTCGAGGGACTGCAGCTGACGCAGTTCTTTCTCCAGGTTTTCCTTGTGCTCAAGGATCGCTTCGATGGTATCGCCGTACTTTTTCTTCATCTGGCGGATGAGGTAGAGGCGGTCATTCGCCTCGTCGAGTGCGGCGGTGGAAATCGTGCAGTTGTCGCGGGAGGCGCGCAGTCTGCTGCAGAGATCGTCAAAGCGGTAATAGATATCCGAGAACTCGTCCTCGTACATAGCGGCGTCTTTGGAGAGGTGCGCGGCTTGTTTGACATCGCGGACCACATTCATGATCGCATCCGCGGCGTTGAATTCGGTTTCTCTTGCGCTGTTATACGCCTGCGCCAGCGCCGAATAGATCTCTTCGCGGTGCTGCATTTCCACGATGGTGTCTTCGAGTTTGGCGTCCTCCCCGGGAATCAGCTGCGCTTCGTTGATCTCAAAAATCTGGTAATTCATGAAATCCTTGCGGCGCTCGTTGTCGACCGTCATCTCTTCCAGTTCCTGAAGACGCTGGCTGACTTCCATGTACTGCTGATAGAGTTCGGAGACTTTTTCCTTGCTCTGACGGATCAGGTTCGCTTCGTAGCTGTCGATCAGTTTGATGTGATTGGCCGTATGGAGCAGGTACTGGTTGTCGTATTGCCCATGGATGTCGGCGATCCTGCGCGCAAGTTTGTTGAGTTCGCCCAAAGAAACGATCTCACCGTCGACTTTTGCGAGGCTCTTGCCGTTTGCGTAGACTTCACGGGTGATGAGGACTTCGCGGTTGTTGACCTCGGCGATCATCTGGATGACAGCCTTGTCACAGCCGGTGCGCACATAGGTCGTATCGGCGCGCGCGCCGAGTGCCAGGCTGATGGCGCCGATGACAACGGACTTTCCGGCACCGGTCTCACCGGTGATGATGTTCAGCCCGTTGTGGAAATCGACTTCGATCGTGTCGATGGTCGCATAATCTTTGATCAGTACGTGGGAAATCATAATGCTCTCCGTTGTTTACAGTAAAATAATTATAGTCATAATGAGCCGCAGTGCCTATATTAAGGGCTTCTGCTCAATTTATTTCATCATTTCGTCGAACGCCTTCATAACCGCCGGGATGTGATCCTCGTGATCGACGATGAGCAGCAGGGTGTTGTCACCGGCGATGCTGCCGACGATATGCGGGAAGTCGACTGAATCGATGGCTTCACCTGCGGCGCTCGCGCAGCCGGACAGGGTGTTGACGACGATCAGATTGCCGGCGGGGGTGATCTTGGTGATGGTCTCACGGAAGATCTTTACGAACCGTTCGCTGATGAAACCATTGCCCCTGAGCTGGGAGTACTGGTATTTGCCTTCCGGTGAAAGCGTCTTGATCAGCTGCAGCTCTTTGATGTCGCGTGAAACGGTCGCCTGTGTCACATCATAACCGGCGTCCTTGAGGAGCTGGCAGAGTTGTTCCTGTGTCTCCACCGCTGTTTTGGAAATCAGTTCTAAGATCTTGTTCTGTCTGGAATACCTCATGAATCGCCCCTCCGTTGCGGACCTAATACTTATTCACAATAAAGTATACCATTGCAGAAGAAGTGCGTCCATGTAAATCCGGTGAAGATTTGGCACTGCAATGACAATCTTCCGCACAGCATTTACAAACATATGTTCTTATGCTATACTCGAGATGCACAGGATCACTCTGCAGCCGGTTTCCAGGCTGACCGTATCAGGTGCGGAGGGAATTATGCGGATATTGGGACTCGATCCCGGCTATGCCATCCTTGGATGGGGCGTACTGGATTTCAATAAAGGCAAGTTCAGACCGGTGGCGTACGGATCGGTGACGACAGAAGCGGGGGAGCCGATGCCTGCAAGGCTTGGCAAACTTTATGCATCCGTCATGGAGATCATCGCAGAGTACGAGCCGGAGGTCGCGGCTATCGAGGAACTCTTCTTCAACCGCAACGTCACGACCGCCATCATGGTTGGCGAAGCACGGGGCGTTGCTATCTTGGCATGCAATAATTCCGGCATCGATCTGGCGGAGTATACACCGGGCCAGATCAAGCAGGCGGTCACCGGTTACGGCAAGGCGGAGAAAAAGCAGGTCCAGTTCATGGTCAAGTCTCTGCTGGGGCTGAAAGAAGTTCCAAAGCCGGACGATACGGCAGATGCGGTCGCCGCGGCGATCTGCCACGGGTTCAGCGCCCAGGGCGCGGCGAACAGCCGGCTGGCGGAACTCATCGCGAAAGCAAAGTAAAGGAAAAGAGTATGATACGCTATTTGAAGGGGATACTTGCAGCGCGCAGCGAGTCAGCTGCCATCATCGATGTGAACGGCATCGGCTACCGGGTCTTCATCCCGTCCAACAGCAGCCTGTACCTGCATCAGACCGGCGATGAGGTGACAGTGTTCACGCACATGGCGGTCCGCGAGGACGATGTTTCGCTGTACGGCTTTGGCAGTGACGGCGAACTGGAACTCTTTGAGCAGCTCATCACGGTCAACAGCGTCGGCAGCAAGGCGGCGATGGCGATTCTCTCTGCCATGCCTGTTACAGAGGTCAAGAAGGCCATCATGTTCGAAGATGTGGACATGATCACCCGTGCGAACGGCATCGGCAAGAAGACCGCCCAGAAGATCGTCTTCGAACTCAAAGACAAGATCGGTACCGTTGTAGCGGAGGAGCAGGGCTATCAGCTGAACGAGATCCTGCCGGAAGCCGGCAGCAACAAAGACAGCGCGATCGAGGCGCTGATGGGGCTTGGTTTCTCCCGGGCGGAAGCCGCCGAATCGCTGAAGGGCGTCACAGACGAAGACCTGTCTGTTGAGGAATATATCAAGCAGGCACTGAAAAACCGCGGTTGATCCTTGCGGTATAAGTATAAAAAGGAATCAATATGGAAATCGGAGAACGCATCACATCCATGGAACTCGAGACCGGCGAAGAAATGCAGGAAGCAGGTCTTCGTCCGCAGACACTGGATGACTATATCGGACAGCAGACTGTCACAGACAATCTGAAGGTCTTCATCGAAGCCGCGAAGCGGCGCGGGGAACCTTTGGATCATCTTCTGTTTTACGGTCCTCCCGGCCTGGGTAAAACAACGCTGGCCGGCATCATCGCGAAGGAGATGGGGGTCGACATCCGCATCACGAGCGGCCCGGCCATCGAACGGGCAGGTGATCTCGCTGCGATCCTGACCAATCTGAATGAGAACGATGTCCTGTTCATCGACGAGATCCACCGCCTGAACCGCAGCGTCGAAGAAGTGCTGTACTCGGCGATGGAAGATTATGCACTGGATATCATCATCGGCAAAGGTCCGTCGGCCAGATCGATCCGGCTGGATCTGTCAAAGTTCACACTGGTCGGCGCAACGACCAGAGCCGGCAGTCTGTCGGCACCGCTGCGCGACCGTTTCGGGGTGGTCTGCAAGTTTGAGATCTATACGGTCGAAGAGCTCAAGAGGATTATCCGCCGTTCCGCAGTGATCCTGGGCGTGGATATCGATGAGCCTTCTCTGACAGAGATCGCGATGCGTTCCCGTGGGACACCGCGTATCGCCAACCGTCTCCTGAAGCGCGTCCGCGACTTCAGCCAGGTCAAGGGCAACGGGTCGATCGACCTCGCCATCACCATGACAGCGCTGGAGGCGATGGGCGTCGACAAGCGCGGCCTTGAGAACCTGGACCGTGAGATCCTTAAGGTGATCATTGAGCGGTTCCACGGTGGTCCGGTGGGCATCGACACCATCGCTGCAGCTATCGGCGAGGAACGTGTGACGATCGAGGATGTCTATGAGCCATACCTGATCCAGACCGGTTTCCTGTACCGCACCAAGCAGGGACGCGTCGTATCCGAGCTTGGCTATCAGCACCTCGGCCTGACATCGCTGCCGATCGCGCAGCAGTACGGGGACGAATAAGGGCGCTCCGCGGGAAGAAAAGTACCGCAGACCGCACACGCAGCAAGGGAATGACAAAGATTTGAGAATGAGACTATGGACGTAAAAGATTTTGATTATGAACTGCCGGAGGAACTGATCGCGCAGACACCGGCGGATAAAAGAGATACTTCCAGGCTGATGATCCTGGACAGAAAAGCGGGCACCGTTCAGCATGCCCACTTTTATGATATTGTGAATGAACTGCAGCCTGGTGATGTGCTGGTCATGAACGACAGCCGCGTCATCCCGGCGCGCATCTTCGGCACCAAGCGGGGAACGGGGGCGCATATCGAATTCCTGCTGACCAAAGATCTGGGCGGCGATCTGTGGCAGACGATGGTCCGGCCCGGCAGACGGCTGCATCCCGGAGACATCGTGGACTTCGGAGACGATCTGTCTGCGGAGATCATCGAGACCATGGACGGCGGGACGCGCAAAGTGCGGTTCCGGTACGAAGGTGTCTTCATGGAAACGCTCAGCAGGATCGGCAGCATGCCGCTGCCGCCGTATATCCGCCGCGAAGCCGGCGAGACCGATAAAGAACGCTACCAGACCGTTTATTCGAAGATCGACGGGTCTGTGGCAGCGCCGACGGCAGGACTGCATTTTACCAAAGAACTGCTCAGGCACATCGAAGAAAAGGGCGTCAAACTGGCCTATGTCACGCTGCACGTAGGGATTGGCACGTTCCGCCCGGTCAAGGCGGAGAAGGTGGAAGACCACCATATGCACTTCGAGGAGTACTTCATTGACGAGGAAACGGCGACGACGATCAACGATGCCAGAGCGGCGGGCGGCCGCATCATCGCGGTAGGCACCACATCGACCAGAACGCTCGAGAGCAGCACGGACGAAAACGGCGTGGTCCATGCCGGTCATGGCAATACAGATATCTTTATTTATCCGGGATACAAGTTCAAGGCGGTGGATGCGCTCATCACGAACTTCCACCTGCCCAA